>JAOZOT010000167.1:6181-7394 GCA_029933115.1 Anaerolineae bacterium
GCTGAAGATAAACTGGTTTCTCATGAGGGCGAATTCTTCGATACCATCGAGGTGCCATTGCCCCAGAGAAGCTAGCCCAAGTGTGTGATGAACAGAGAAGCAAGCGGGGAAAAAAGCAGCGTTTGGAGCGGAAGGAGTGTTGATCCCTGAGAGCACGATGAGCGAGCAGTTAGCCGAAAAGATGGCGCTGGGTCTGGGCGATGTCCTGATGGCGCGGCGTAACCTGGCTCATCTGCTCAGGAAGACGCCTTTGGAATATTCCTTCCTTCTCAGTCAGAAGGCGGCCGGCGACGTTTATCTCAAACTGGAAAACTGGCAGAAGACGGGCTCTTTCAAAGTACGTGGAGCCATCAACAAGATGGCCAGCCTATCACCTGCGGAGAAGGATAGAGGGGTGGTGGCCGTTTCGTCGGGTAACTTTGCCGTAGGGGTAGCCTACGCGGCACGGGCTCTAGGTGAGGTGCCGGTCACCATCTTTATGCCCACCAACACCCCTTCTTCCAAGATAGACAAGCTGGCCGAGTTCGATGTCGAGATCATCCTGGAGGGCGCCACCTTTGACGAGACCCACGACATCTCCAAAAAGTTTCAGCGGGAGCGAGGTCTGACCTTTGTCCACACTTACGATGACCCTCTGGTGGTGGCCGGTCAGGGCACCGTGGGCCTGGAAATCATGGAGCAGTTGCCCGAGGTGGAGGCCATCCTGGTGCCCATCGGTGGAGGAGGGCTCGTGGCCGGGACGGCGGTAGCGGCCAAAGCCATTAACCCTCAGGTGCGGGTCATCGGCGTCCAGACCGAAGCTTCACCATCAGCCTATCTTTCCTTGAAGGAGGGTCACTGTTACGAGAGGTACGACGCCGCTCCTACCATCGCCGAAGGTCTGGCCGGTGGCTTTGGCCTCGTGCCTTTTACTATTGCCAGAAACCTCATTGACGAGGTGGTTCTTGTCGGTGAGGAAGAAATCTACAAAGCCGTGTTCTTTCTTTTACAGGCGGCTCAACTGGTGGTAGAAGGCTCTGGGGCTGTTGGTGTGGCCGCTTTGCTCTCCGGCAAAGTGAACTTGAGAGGGAAAAAGGTGGCAGTGATATTGTCGGGCGGCAATATTGACATAGAAGTCCTGAGCCAGATCATGGACCGGGTGAATGGGCAAGGTGAGCCTTAAGCGAAACGTGACGTTGGCAAGCCGTGAGCAACCTGACAGCGTGTCTGAAAA
>JAOZOT010000669.1 GCA_029933115.1 Anaerolineae bacterium
GCCTGGAGCTTGAGCTCCAGGCAAGTGGGGCAGGTCTCGCACCTGCCCCCACAGGACAACCGCGAGGATTGCCCCTGCACCGCGGTCACCCTCCCGCAGGCTGCGAACCCTGCGGGAGGGTTGCACCTGCCCATCTCGGCTCATTTGACCCCGGTTACGATCTGCTGCGATCTATTGAGTCTAGCGAGTCACGTACCAGTCAGCCAGGTTCCAATGCAGACCGGCAAAGGGACTGGGAGCTACTCCCCCAACCCGCTCATTGACCACTACCAGGTTGTAAGGCGCAAAGAGGAAAGCGTAGGGCTGATCTTCGGCCAAGATGGTCGCTATTTCACCGTAGATGGCGGCTCGCCTGGACTCTGCACATCTGGGAACTCTCAAGCCTTGCCACAACAACTCGTCCACTCTGGGGTTGCGGTAAGAGACAAAGTTAAAGCCCGACTCCAGTGTGCTCTCGCCGGAGTGCCACAACTCCCACTCGTCGGGGTCAAGAGCCAGAGGCCAACTGAAGACCACCACGTCAAAGTCGTGGGTGAAAGTGTCTTCCAGGAAATCGCCCCAGTTCATCAACTCCACCTCGGCGGCCACGCCGACCGCCAGATAGTACTGTTGAGCCAGAATGGCGATAGCCTCACGGACAGCGTTCCCGCCGTTGGTGGCCAAACGCAACCTCAGCGGCTCTCCCTCACGGTCACGGATGCCGTCGCCGTCGCTGTCCACCCAGCCAGCTTCTGCCAGGAGTTGGCCGGCCCGGGCCGGGTCAAAAGGATAGGCGGCCAAGTCTTTGGGATAGGCCCAGTGGGCCGGGAGCAAGCCTGTGTCCAGAAGCTGTCCCTGGCCTCCCAGAATGTGGTCAATCAGGCGCCGGCGGTCAACGGCCTGGCTGAGGGCCCGGCGCACGCGGACATCTCTCAAGATAGGATGGTCAACGTTGTAACCGATGAAGTAGTACTCGTTGGCCAGATAGCGGTGGACCTGGAAGCTGCTCGCTGTTTCTACAGAAGGCAAGTCTTCCAACGGCAGAGGGATCACGTCGAGTTGGCCGGCTTCCAGGCCGGTCAGCAGCGCCTCTTTATCAGCTACCACTTTGTACGTCCAGGCGTCGAGGTGGGGAACCTGTCCCCAGTAGCGGGGGTTTCGGAGCAGGGTGATGTGGTCCCCGGCGACCCGCTCTCCAAACATGAAGGGGCCGGTGCCCACAGGGTTAGCGTTGAAAGATGAAGCCCGGCTGTCATCGCTCAGGGTGTGCCGAGGGGCTATGCTGACAGAGCCCAGGTCGTAGAGGATGGAGCAATCTGCATCGGAGAGGGTGACGACGAAGATGGTCTCGTCAACAGCCTTGAACTCTTTCACCAATGGTTCGCGCTCGGTGATGTGTGAGGCGCGAAAAGTAAAGTCTACATCGGCCGCACTGAAGGGTTGACCGTCGTGCCACAGGACATCGTCACGCAAGGTGAAGGTGATGGTCAATCCATCGGCCGAGACCTGCCACGAGGAGGCCAGGCCAGGGCGGAGGGAGCCCGTCTGCGGGTCTACAGTCAGCAGGCGGTCAAAAAGGAGCTCAACTACAGTCAGAGAGACGGGGTCATCGGCCAGGATGGGGTTGAGGGTGACCACATCTGACAGCCCTCCTTCGACCACGATGCCTCCTTCAAGCGCGGGGGGTGGTGTATCTGTTGGTGGGGGAAAAGGCAGGGGTGAGTTCGACGGGCTCGTGGGGTAAAGCCCTGCGGGGCTGGTCGGGAGCTCGCCTCCAGAAGCTTTGGGTTCAGCCGAGGTGCTCGGCCCAATCATCGGGGTTGGGAATGGGGCACCGGGGGTTGAGAATTGATTTATAGCTGTTCCTGCGCAACCTTGCAAACCCAAGGTCGCGGAC
>JAOZOT010000670.1 GCA_029933115.1 Anaerolineae bacterium
CACGTCACAGGGTCAGACTACCAGAGTAGCCGGGCTCTGCTGAAGCGCTTGCTGAGAGAACGGGGTGGTCCTCCTTCCATATCACGGCGACTGGCTACCGGAACACTGGACGAATGGAGCGGTGTTGTCCGCGTCGGCGACGACTATTGGGACTTGGTCAACCGGTTGGGGCGGCGTGGGGTCAGCGTCGAAGCGCGCCCCATTGCCAGGAGTGTGTGGGGTTTTGGGCCCAGATATCTTACCATTGGCGACGTTGTTCCCGGCCTGGGTGCCGATTTGCTCGTAGGTGGATTGTGGCAGTTGGGCGAAGACGTGATACTCCACCCCGAACTGCTGAACGATCCAGAGTTGTTAGCGCGGCGGGCTGGCGCTGGTGCGATGTCGAATGCGACCACGGGGTTGATGGGGACAACTGCGGCTGGCGTCATGGCTTTCGCCGCCGCAACGTTCTTTGAATTCACGCCACCGGGCTGGGTTGTCCTAGGCACTGGAGTCATAATCACAATTGGAATCGAAGCCTTTACACCCTATGGTGAACAGATTGAGGAATGGTGGTTTGAAAGGCTCAACGCGCGAGCGCCATGGGAATAGAGAAGGAATAAATAAGCAATGAGACATCGCAGACTTATTGCAGGGGTGCTTACCACTATCCTTATCGCCTTCTGTGGATGGCTAATGGTGGGAACACTCAGACATGACTGTGCTGCTTTATCTCAAGGAGAGTGTCGTTTCTTGCAGGGAACGGCGATTGCTTCGATAGTGGGGGGAGCATTGCTGGTAGAGGTATTCATCGCGCGCAAGAAAGCCCGTGGGGAATGGCGAGTGCGGGAGCAAAATTTGCGCAGCGATGGGCCAGCACTGTCGTCCTCGCAGGTTTGGTTCCGCTCTATAGCCCGTGTGATTCTGGCAAGCTTGTTAGCTAGCCTTCCTTTGATTGTAAAAGGAGCCTTGGGCCTTACATTGTTCGGAATCATAATTGGTATGTGTCTCGACGGTCTGGTGCGTGGTATTGTGAACCGGCTGCCGCCTGTCGAAGAAGACACCAAGACTTAGCGCCAGGGTTGAACGCCTGGCTGGGCTGTCGTGGGTGGTGGCCTTGTAGCTACAATCTTCATAGAGGTTTTCTGGGGCGAACAGATTGAGGACTGGTGGCTTGAAAAATTCAACGCACGCGCGCCGTGGGAATAGAGAGGTAGAAATGGTAAAACTCCGCAGGCTTATTGTAGTCCTTGGTAGTATTGGTCTTGGGGCTTTCGTTGGTTGGCTTACAGTTGATGCACTCCACAAAAACTGCGCCAATCTACCTCAGGTGGAATGTCGCTTCCTTTGGGGAACAGCGATTGCCTCAATAGTTGGAGGGGCTTTGCTTTTAGAAATATTGATTGCACGTAAGAAAGCCCATGGGGAATGGCAGGTGCAGGAACAGGATTTGCGTAGCAATGGACCAGTACTGTCCTCCTCGCAGGTTTGGTTCCGTTCTATAGCCCGCGTAGTTTTGGCGAGCTTGCTGGTTGGTCTTCCCGTGATTGTAAAAGGAGCTTTCGTCGTTGCAGGATGTGGTGCCATGGTAGGTCTGTCTCTTGCTTTGTTGATACGCGGCATTACGAACCGATTGCCGCCTATTGAGGAAGACACCGAGACATAGTACCAGTTTGAGTGCTTGCCTGGAGTGTGAACCACTGAGCCATTGGACGTGTCGGGGGCCACTGAGGGTGGCCTGTTGCCTTCAGTGGCCTTTGCGCATCAGTGCGCCAGCGGCCGGCGGGTGGCCACCCGCGTGGACGGCACCCTCTACTACGTGCACAGCGACTTGCTCGGCTCCACCGTAGCTCTCAGCGACGCCGCCGGTGGAGAGGTGGGCCGCGTGCAATACGA
>JAOZOT010000168.1 GCA_029933115.1 Anaerolineae bacterium
ACACGCTGTAAACGGCCATCTACGCAGCTCGATAGCCCGCTTCAGCGGGCTTGAGTTGCTCAGCCCTGAGCTTTAGCTCGGGGGCCGGGCCGAGTGCCCTCACGAAACTAAACTGTTACGAGAGGCGAAAGCCCCTCTCCTCGTTTCGAGGGAAGGGGCTTCGGGCCAAGGTTTTTTGATACAGCCCCTGAGAATATAGCCTCAGTAGACCGCACTAGCTCGCCGCGGACCGTGACAGGCTGGGGGAGGCCGAAGGCGCTGCCTTCGGCTATCCCTTCTCAGGCGCAGATACTATGCTACCCAGCCTTGCCCTTTGATGAAATCGGTGATGACCGGGATGTCGAAGTACTGACCCTGATAGGCCAGGTAGGCCCAGTAGAGCGTGACGAACCACAGCAACCAGGGGACAAATCCACAGAGCGCTCCAATGCCAAAGGTTACAGCCCCTATCACAGTGCCCAGCACGCAACTGAGAATGATCATAATCACCCACAGCGCAATGTTGACAGCCAATGCCTGCACGGCATGGAACTTCTGAAAGGGGCGATTTTTCATGTCTTCTACCAGGAGGATGATGAGCGCGACAATAGGGATTGGATACGATAAGGCGGCCATCAACTTGTCCTGATCGGTGAGTTCGCCTCCGGGGGTGGGACTCATCTCTTGTGCCATCGTTAGTTTATCTCCTTTCTACTCAATCTGTGTATAAAAGCCCTTCATTTCACTGAAGGGGAGGACTTCAGTGGAAATCGTTTTCTGTGCTCGGGTTCACCTCCTTCCTGGTAACTGCTCACCGCGCTCGGCCTGGATTTGTAATCCAGGCCCACGGCGCCCAAGTGTTTCAGTTTTCACCCCTTGAACCCGCCGGATTGCAAATCCGGCGGGAGCAGGTGTGAGCAGATACCCTTCCTGCTTGGCTATCGCCGGTTTTTGCTCGTCCGAAGGCGGGAGTTGATCACAACCGCTTCCCGCTGATAGCAATACTTCACCAGGCTGCCGATTCCTGCTACACCCTATTTTAACACACGTCCCTGGAAAATGTCAACAGGATATGGGGCAGAGTCAGGAGGGTGGTGATTGCCCTCCGTGTCTTATATTTGTCGGCAATCCCAAAATGTGATAGAATCGGGACACCAACAGTATTTATGCAGCGGGAGGTGGAGGTGAAACGGTTGGTATTCATGGGTACGCCGGAATTTGCAGTGCCGGTTTTGGAGGCACTGGTTGGACGCTATGAGGTCGTGGCCGTCGTCACCCAGCCCGACCGGGCTGCCGGGCGGGGACGGAAGGTAAAGTTCTCGCCGGTCAAAAAGACGGCTTTGGCTCACGACCTGCCTCTTTTGCAGCCGCCGTCGCTGCGCCGGCCTGAGGTCGCAGCGGAGTTGAGGGAGCTGGCCCCCGAGGTGATCGTCGTAGCCGCTTTCGGCCAGATTCTGCCCTCTGAGGTGCTGGCCATCCCTCCTCACGGTTGTCTCAACGTCCACGCCTCCCTCTTGCCCCGCTACCGGGGGGCCGCCCCCATCGCCGCTGCTATCCTGGCCGGGGAGGAGCAAACGGGTGTCACCCTCATGCTCATGGACGAGGGCATGGACACCGGCCCGATCCTGGCCCAGGCCGAGTGCACAATCGAGCCCCAGGACACAACCGGCTCGCTGAGCGTCAAGCTGGCCCACCTGGGGGCCGAGTTGTTGGTGGAGACTCTGCCCCGCTGGCTGAACGGCCAGATCACCCCCCAACCCCAGGACGATAGCCTGGCCACCTACTGCCGGGTGATAACCAAAAAAGATGGCCTGCTGGATTGGTCATTGCCTGCGGCCGCCCTCTGGCTCCGGGTGCGAGCCTACCACCCTTGGCCTGGCACGCACACTTATTGGCGGGGCAGGCTGCTCAAGATTGTGCGTGCCCGGCCGGTGACGGTAGATCCAGGCGATGAGGAGCCCGGTCGGGTGATAAACGTAGACGACGGAGTGGCTGTGGTCACCGGTGCAGATGCCCTGCTGTTGGAAGAGGTACAACTCGCCGGCAAAAGGCTCATGTCCGTTCAGGAATTTATCCGAGGGCAGCGAGATTTCGTCGGCTCTGTCCTGGGGAAGTAGAATTTAGCGTAGAGGTGGGGAACTGCCCATGTTCACCGTAAGCGCCGTTGTGCTGGCCGGTGGCCAGAGTTCACGTCTGGGCATGGACAAGTCCTTGGTGACTGTGAATGGCCGCCCCTTGATCGAGCAAATTGTGGCCAAGCTGGTCACCTTGAGCGATGACGTGATTATTGTCACCAATTCCACAGGTAAATACGACTATTTGGAAGTGAGGCTGGTGAGTGACATCTATCCCGGCAAAGGGGCGCTGGGCGGCATCTACTCTGGTCTCAAAGCGGCCACAAATACCTATAGCCTGGTGGTGGCCTGCGACATGCCCTTCCTCGACCTCAATCTCCTCCGTTACATGATCCTTCTGGCCCCCGGACACGATGTGGTCATTCCAAGGATAGAGGGGCTTACAGAGCCTCTGCACGCCATTTATTCCAAGGGCTGTCTGGAGCCCATTGGCCGCCTTTTGGCCCGGGGAGGGCTCAAGATCATTGATCTTTTCCCTGAGGTACGGGTACGCTACGTTGGGGAGGATGAAGTAGACATCTTTGATCCCCAACATCTTTCCTTTTTCAACGTCAATACGCCAGAAGACTTGGAAGTGATGAGAAAACTGGCCAAGAGAGGCAAAAGAAATTAGGTGCCGCCCCTGGTTTTGAGGAGACTGCGGCGCACCGTGTCCAGGGCTGCGTTGGAGACCCAGCTTTGGACCAACTCGCCGGTTCCACCGTATTTGTAAGCCCTTTGGGTTGTGCCTTTCGCTGTACTCAACGCGATATAAGTTTCTCCGGTGCTCTCTGCAAACAACCCCTGTCTCTCTCCCATGCTCCCGAACACAGCCAGTCCCATGTCTGCCTCTGTCGTCTCCCGCAGGTGCTCCGCTGTCGCTGTGGCCACCTGAGCGCTGATAAGGCCGTGCCTCTCGACGATAGGTTGGAGTGGCCCGGCTATTTTGGCCACATCCTCTGGACGGCTGACGACGTAGCCAGCGCGTAAGATGGGTCTATCTCGGGAGGCGCTCTCCAGCCGCCGGGCGATGAGGCCCTGAGTGTTGGTTTCAACGACAGCGATGCTCAGGTCTCGTTCGGCTATCATAGCAGCTACGACATCCTCCAGCTTCTGCTCTTCCACGCCATAGATCACATCGCCCAACCGCTCTCGCAGTTTCTCCTCCATCTCTGCGATCAGGCGGTCGGCCTGAGCTTCGTTCTCGGCTTTGGCCGTGATGCGTATGTCGGTCTGGCCGGGGTGGGCAGCCAGGCCCACTGTGGGGTTGCTGGAGTGCATCAAATCACCGATACGGCTATCCACCGTGCTCTCGCCGATGCCGCAGGTGCGCAGGGTTTTGCTTTTGATGATGACTTGGCCCGTATGGAGCTTATCCCTTAAGAAGGGTATGACCCGGGTTTCCATCAGGTGCTTTAGCTCCCGGGGCACCCCGGGTAGGGAGATGATCAGACCCTGCTCTGTCTCCACGATGAAAGCCGGCGCGGTGCCCACAGGATTCTCAATGGGTGTGGCGCCCTGGGGAATATAAGCCTGGCGGCGGTTGTTCTCACTCATGGTGAAGCCGTGCTTGGCGAAGCGGGCCTCGATCTGAGCCAGCAACTTCTCGTCCAGCACCAGTTCCCGGCCGGCGGCTTTGGCCACCGCCTGGCGAGTGACATCGTCCACGGTGGGGCCCAGACCCCCGCTGGTGATCACCACGTCTGAGCGGGCCAGGGCTTGTTGGAGGACCGAAGTTATGCGCCCTTCATTGTCACCCACCGTCGTCTTGTAATAGAGGTCGAGGCCGATGGTGGCCAGTTGTCGAGCGATGTAGGCCGCGTTGGTGTCCACTATCTTGCCCAGCAAAAGTTCTGTGCCAATGGTTACGATCTCAGCTTGCATACTTTACCCTCTATAGCGTGATGCGTGGTGTGTGGGAGGAGGTGAAACAATGCGCATCGGATTACTGATGGATGTCTATAAGCCTCATGTCAGCGGCGTCACTCACTTTGTATGCCAGCACAAAAAGGCTTTGGAAGACCAGGGACACAAGGTTTTCGTCTTTACCCTGGGGAATCTGGACTACGAGGATGACGAGCCCAGGATCATTCGCTCTCCGGCTATTCCTCTCTCTGACACCGGCTACTACCTCAATTTCAGTTTCTCCCGAATGGCCCGAAATATGTGCAAGACCATGGATGTGTTACATGTACACCATCCCTTCATCACCGGGCGCATTGCTGTCAGGTACGGCAGGAGATATGGTATCCCCGTCGTCTTCACCAATCACACCCGCTATGACCTCTATGCCCATCACTACCTTCCGTTGCTGCCCGATGCTATGGCTCAGACCTTTCTGGAGGCCTATCTCCCCGCCTTCACCGGCCAGTGCGACCTGGTCATCGCCCCCTCGAAGGGCCTGCACGATGTCTTGCGCAGCTACGGCGTGACCTCTCGCATCGAAATCGTCCCCAATGGGATTGATCTGGAGCCTTTCCGGAATCCACGCGGACGCCGCACCAGGGTCGAACTGGGGCTGCCGGAATCGGCCAAGGTGATGGTCTATGTGGGGCGCATTGCGCCGGAGAAGAATCTGGCTTTCCTGCTGAGGGCCTTTGCGGTGGTCAACCAGGAGCTACCCGAAACTCACCTGCTCCTGGTTGGAGATGGGCCGGAGGTGGACAACCTGAGAGATCAAGCCCAGAAAGCCGGCATCGGCGACAAAGTGATTTTTACCGGCTGCGTGGAGTACGAGGACGTGCCGGATTACCTGGGCATGGCCGACGCTTTTGTCACAGCTTCGGTGACCGAGGTGCATCCTCTATCGGTCATCGAGGCTATGGCTGTCGGCCTACCTATCCTCGGTATCGAGTCGCCCGGCGTGGGCGACATTGTAGTTGATGGAGTCAATGGCTTTCTGAGCGGTCACGATCTGGCCGAGTTCAGCTTGAAAATGTTCCGCCTGATGAGCGAGAACGACTTGCGGGCCCGATTGGCCAGGAAGGCTCTGGAAGATAGCGAGCAGTATTCCATTCTGAACACTTCCAAACGTATCCTGGAGTTTTATGAGGAACTGGTAGCAAGGTATCGAGAACGACCTAAGAAGGGATTGCTTTCCCTCATTAGGAGAATGATCAGTATTTGATTGTGGAAGTCTGGCAGTTACTTTTCGCCTATCATTGCTGCCGCCTGGGTGCGGATGTCTCTCAGGCGTTGGGCGGCCTCGTCGTGCCCACCGTGCTTCAAGTCCTCGGCCATGAGGTCCATCATCTCAATCAAGTCTGAGGTGACCAGAGTTGCGTTCTCCTCCAGAATCTTTTTCGTCCCCTCCGGATGCTCTGCTTGCAGCAATTGGTTGATGAGCTTGATTTCCGGCGGTGCACTCTCCTGGAGTAGTGTCAGGATCAGGTCGCCCACCTGTTTCAGGTCGTCGGCTATCTCCTTTTGGCCCTTTTCCTCGGCCTGGGCAATGTTGGCTGTAAGGATGGCAAAGAAGGTGTTGTCAATCTCTCTCAGGTGTTCCCGTGCCGTTGCCTCTCGGTCCTGACTTTGCAGAATCTTCCTCAACAAGTCCGCTGCTCTCTGCAGAGCGGCCGTTACCTCTGCATCGAACTCTGCCTGAAGTTTCAGGATCTTGTCTCGCAGGTCCGTCAGGCGTTGCACCTCCTCGCTTTTTCCTCCCGCCTGAGCCGCATTGATCTTTTCCGTCAGGGCAAGGAAAAACGTATAGTCCAGGAGAGGGCGGCCCAGGGCGACGTAGGCTTGCAGTTGGTCCTCATCTTCGCACTCTATCATCTTCTGGAGCAGGTCCTCTCTGGTCACCTTTTCGCCCAGGCTCTCGATGGCTTTTTGCTGAGCTACTGCCCGTTTGCCCACGGTGGTCAATTCGAGAAGCCTGGTGCGCAGGGCCAAAAGGCGTTGAGCCAGGTCTTGTTTGCCATCGGCTCTGGCTGTCTCCATCGTGGCGGTCAGGGTCTGGAAGAACTCGTAGTCCAATTCGGCATCGTGTTCCTTGACCAACTGGCGCAGACGCTCGTCGCTTCTGGCGTCCAATAGTTTGAAAATCAGTTCGCCCTTGGCCCGCTGCGCTTCGATCATTTCTTTGGTTACCCCATCGGCCTGCAAGATGGTGTCTATCAGCCCCCGCAGGCTGAAGAAGATCTGGGGTTGCAGGAGGTATCCTTTGCGCTTTTCGGGGGGGAGGGAGTTCAGCACGGCGTTGGTCAGGTCGCCGATGAGTTTCTGTTGCTCGGCGGCCGGCAGGCCCAGATCGGTGGGCACGAAGCAGAGGGCCAGTTCCTTTTCCGGGTCATGGTAGATGAAAGGGGCATTGAGCATACCTGTGTTCCCGCACTGAGGGCAGGTGGCTACGTTGAGGCGGCCTTGCAGCAAGGCGACTTTGAGCCCGGGGTCCTGGCCGACATCTACAACGCGCTGGATTGGGGCCGCGAATTTGGCCCGGCAATAAGGGCAGGTGACGGGTAGGATTTGTGGTGTTGAAGCCATCGGGGTGGTGTATTCCTTTCCTTGCTAGCTTTACTTCCCTATGGCCCTTCGCACCAGGGCCTGGGGATTGGTCACTGTGGCTGCTTCGACTTCCGCCTCGCTCAGCCCGGCTCCGGCAGCCACGCAGCGGGCCATTTCCTGGTCTATCATGTCTCGGGGCGTGTGGGTGTCTGTGTTGAGCACCAGCTTGGCTCCAGCCTGGCGAGCAATTTTGGCCACGTGGCCGTTGGTCAGGCAGTGGCCTTTGCGGGAAGTGAGCTCCAGATAGATTCCGTTCTCGGCGGCCAAGCGCGCTTCTTCCAGGGTGATAAAGCCCGGATGAGCCAGGATGTCTACGGCGGGACATTCCACAGCAGCGCGGTTGGTGCCCGGCCTGACGGGTTCGCTGACGGTCTCGCCGTGAACCACCACCAGACCCGCTCCCAATTCCTTGGCCCGTTTAGCCAAAGGGGCAATGCTCTGGGGGGCCACATGGGTCAACTCGATGCCGGGGATGAAGACCAGGGGAAAGTCGTTTTCTTGTCGGCGGGCAAAGCGCATCAGGCTGGTGATCAAATCCTCCATGTTGGAGGCATCGGCGTGGTCGGTGATGGCGATGGCTCTGTAGCCTTTGACGAGCACTCGTTGCAAGAGTTCGCTGGGGAGCAGCGCCCCATCACTGAAAAGGGAATGGACGTGAAGGTCAATGCGTTTGGCGTTTGTCATAGCTGGGATTCCTCATCAACATGCAAGAGGCAGCCAAAACGGCTGCCTTACGAAAAGACAAAATCCTG
>JAOZOT010000671.1 GCA_029933115.1 Anaerolineae bacterium
AGTAGTATAGTGGAAAACCGAACGGTTGTCAATACTGTCAGTCAGAAAAAGCGCAAACGCGATGTCATTGTTGGAAAGGATAAAACCGTCTCACAGGAGGTGAGCAAATGCGTGAACTACTCAGAGCGTTGGGAGCATTGGCCGCGATGGTGGTCTGAGGCGGGCTGGTGTACGCCGTGTGCGTCATCTGGCCGCTCAAACTCAACCCCACCATCGGCTGGGCTGCGGGTGGGTTGGTGGCCCTCACCATCTTGATCCAGTACGTCGTCGGCCTGGTCAAAAGACTGAAGGAGGCCCCTATCCCCTAACCCTTAACCCTAACTCCCTATCCCTGTTTCGCATAGGAGATACATTCATGACTTATGAAACCGTATTGCGAGATGAGACTCGCAAGCGCATTGCAGAGATCGGCCAGGCCGACATCCTGGTCGGCATCCCCAGTTTCAACAACGCCGCTACCATCGGCCACGTGGTGCAAATGGCCGCCCAGGGGATGGTCAAATACTTCCCCGACATGAAACCAATACTGGTCAATTCCGACGGTGGCTCACCCGACGGCACGTGCGAGGTGACGCTGAACACCCCGGTGCCAGATGAGGTGGAGGTGATAGCCACCGTCTACCAGGGAGTGTCGGGCAAGGGCAGCGCTTTTCGGACTATTTTTGAGGTCGCCCGTGCTCTGGGGGTCAAGGTGTGTGTGGTGGTGGACAGCGATCTGCGCAGCATCACCCCAGAGTGGATCGAATTGCTGGCCGGCCCTATCGTCAAGAAAGGCTATGGTTACGTAGTGCCTTATTACATCCGCCACAAGTACGATGGCACCATCACCAACAACATCGTCTACCCCATGACGCGGATGCTCTACGGGCTGGACGTGCGCCAGCCCATCGGCGGTGACTTTGGCTTCTCGGCCGAGTTGCTAGACCACTATCTGAACCAGGACGTATGGGACACCGATGTGGCCCGCTACGGCATTGACATCTGGATGACCACCACTGCTATCAACTTGGATTTCGAGGTCTGCCAGGCCCATCTGGGGGTCAAGATCCACGACGCCAAGGACCCGGCCGAGGCTTTGGGGCCCATGTTCATGCAGGTGGTAGGCACCCTCTTCTCCCTGATGAGTCGCTACGAGGAGAAGTGGAAAGAGGTGAAAGGCAGCCAAGCCACGGCCATGTACGGCGAGCCCATTGCCGTCGAACCCGAGCCGGTGCCCGTCACCCTCTCGACCATGATTGAGCAGATGCGCGCCGGGATGGAGGAACACGAGGCCCTGTGGCAGAGAATACTGACGGCCGAGAACCTGGCTGCAATCAAAGAGATCGCTGCCCTGAGCGATGATGGTTACCGCTTTCCGGCCGATCGGTGGGCGAGGATTGTCTTCGACTTTGCCGTGGCCTACAACAAGAGCGACCTGGACCCAGCAGAGGTCATCAAGGCCATGACGCCCCTCTACTATGGGCGCACGGCGGGTCTGGTGAAGCAAAGTCAGGGGATGAGTTCCGCTGAGTTTGAGCAGCAAGTGATCCAGAATCAAGCGCAAACCTTTGAGACATTGAAACCCTACCTGGTCCAGCAGTGGGAAAGAGCCTGATGCAGTAGCACATCTGCCAAGGCTGCCTCCAACGAAAAAGCCGCTTTCAAAGAAGCGGCTTCGTAGAGGAGTGGTTCGCAATGGCAATTTCAGTCGCCTGTCGTCATCTTGAGCAGCCAGGCCGTCACCACGAGCCAAAACGCCAAGGCCCAGCACGTTGCACGGCTCCAAAGGATGTCACGATTGTAGCTCAGGGCTCAGTTTTCTCCGAACCGCGCCGGCGGGCCAATTCGGCGCGCAGTCGGGCCAGCTCCTCCTCGGCCTTCCGACGCGCCT
>JAOZOT010000169.1:0-3418 GCA_029933115.1 Anaerolineae bacterium
CGCTCCCGCTGCTCTCCGCTGAACCGGCGTACGTCGGGCACGAGCAGGTAGTCGCGGGCGTCTTCAACGGCTAACTCTAGTGCACCATCACCCAACGTCACCCGACCCGTCACTTCGGCAAATAGAGCCCCTATGGAAGAATTAAGCACCGCAGCCATCTCTTCGACCTTAAGACTGCTCTCTGGCTGCAAGAAATACAGCCTACAATCGGCTATCAGGGGTTGAGGGCTATACCGTGTAATATGACGATCTCCAAAAGCTTTGGTAAAAAATAGCTGGCTGAAATGTGTCTCACTTTTCGGCAAGGCATACCAGCCCGGCCGACGGCTTCTAACCCACGGCCCAGCAGGCCATTTCATCCCTTGCTGCACTCCTCGCTTATACTCTTGCTGTTCGCCCCACTCGATGTAGCGCAACGTACCCAACTTGCCCTCGGTTCTCAGTTCGTCCTTCGTATTGCGACAGACAAAGACCTTCAGATTCAGACCGTCGGGATTGATGCGGATGGTATCAGTCTCACCGGGTGACTTGATAAGCGGCCAACAGAACTCGGGGGCAATGTCCCAGCGCTGGATGGTCTCTTTGTCTACGTAAAAGAACTCATTGATGCGAGTTGTTCCTCCACGGGCAGGCGGCGCTATGTTGCGCAGGAGGGTCAACTTGTCGCCAGCTTGGTGCAGGATGTCAAAGTACACTTCCGGCGCTCGCAGGTACACCCCCCACTTCACCGTCTTGCCGGCCGCTTCCACCTCCTCCCGCAGCGCGCCCTGGCGCACTATCCGCACGCGGAAGTCGGCGTCATCGTAGGTCGCCGGGCGGTTGGGCTTACCTGCCCCTGCCATCTCGTGCGCCGTCTCGACTCGCCGGGTCAGTTCGGCCAGATGCGACCAGCGGGCGTCGGCCTCGGTCTCCAGGTCATAAAGGATCAACCCCGCCAATGGGCGCTTAACTTTGACGAACTTGACAGCGTGTGCGTCCCGTGCCTCGGCGTCACGGCAGCGCTCCAGCACAGTGACTACAGTGTTGACCGCTGCCTCCTCGAACCAGGGCTCGCAGCGGCTCTCCAAGATGGCTACAATCTTGAAATTGCTCAGGAAAAAGCGCTGCAACTCGTAGCCATAGGCCACGTCCAGCCAAGCGTTGGAAGTCACGATGCCCATCCGTCCGCCTTCACGCAGAAAACGGGCAGCGTGGAAGAAGAGGTAGGCGTAGATGTCGGCCAGACCGGAGAGGCGTAGCTCGGCTTTCTCGTAAAATGGGGCCAAGTCCATCCCATTCCGTCGGGCCTGCTCCAGTTCCCTCGCTACCCCTTTCTTGAAATCAAAGGCTCCTTCATACTCGGTCAGCCAGTCCTCGGCGATGACCCGCCAAAGTTGCCGCTTGTACCCTTTCACTTGCCGCTCGATGCGCTCCTGACGGATGTAAGGGAAATTGCCCACCACGACGTCGAAGATAGGCATCGGCTCTTCAATGAACTCGCCAAACTCGTCGCCGGCGCGGGGTGGAGGGAAACGGAAGGTGGCATCCGGTGTGACCTCGAAGAAGTCACGGACGAGGATGCGGGGAAAGTTATCGGGGTCGCTCAAATCCTGGCGGAAGAGGTTGATAGTGGCCAACTCGGCCGGGAAGTGGGCGATGTCCACCCCCCATAATTGGGCCAGCAGTTGGTGGTGCTTGCTTTGGCCCAGATGTTTTAACCGGTCATAAGCCCGTAGGAGAAACGTGCCCGTGCCACAGGTGGGGTCCAGCACGTTGTCGGCGGGCGTGCGCACGCAGAAGGCCAGGATGAGGTCCACCAGGTCTTCGCGGGTGAAGTATTGTCCCAGAGCGCGGCGCTCCTCCGACGGGATGAGCCCCTCAAAGACGCGGCCAACCACATCCTGAGGCATCTCAGCGAAATCGCCCCGCTCCAGATCGGTCGTCAAGGCCACCAGTTCATCCAGCGCCGCCTGGGGAAAAGGGATGTGCTCGATGATGGATTCTTCAAAGACAGCCTGGTAATCAATGCGACAGGCCCGGGCAAAGAGGTCGCGTAGGCGGGGCATAACCAGGGCTGCGCTCACGTCGGAGAGGTCCAGAGGCGGTAAGGACGGATGCTGGCGACGTAGGCTTTGGTAGAAAAGTATCTTGCCCAGCAGCCGGTAGACCACTTGGCGGGCCACGGTCTCGTAGAAGGGGTCATCGCCAAAGTTGGCAATGCCCTGGCGGGTGGCCCAGGCCCGGAGCTTTTGCTTGAATTCTGGGTCACGGCTCATCGTAGTGCGCAGGGAACGCTCCAGCGATGGCCAGAGAGTATCCACCGCCTCGGTCAGGCGGCGGACGAAAAAGGTAGCGTCGGGAATAGAGTAGGGTTTCATCGGCTTCAGACAGGCATAGCCTGCAAGGGCTTCAATTCACAGGTGATACCCAACGTGCTCTGACGCATCCAACATCTCAATGGAAACCACGCAGCCATCGTGTCCATAATCAATGATGAGTCCACCTTGAACCTCATCGCTTTCGGCAACGGGACTATCCTGTAAAATAATGGTCAGAATATCGGTCTCCGGGTCGTAGATGACTTTCACGGCTTCTCCTCCACCCGGTATCGGAAAACTTGAAGCCTTTTGCTGCTCGGTTGCCCGACGATAAATCGTCGGGCTGAAAGAGCAAAGGGCGGTAAACCGCCCTGAGGCAGCCCACTTTGAGCGGGCTTGGCTTCTTCAGCTCGGTGATTCATCACCGGGCGACGGCTGAGGGGCTGCATGAACAGGCTCAGCCAGGAACTTGACGTAAACCAGATTGCCCATGCGGTCAATGTTGAAGCGGATGACGTAAGGCAACTCCCGTTGAGTACGCTTGAGCAACTCTGTAGCCTCGGCTATCTCGAAGCGCAACCCTTCGTCCACCAGGGCTCGAATACCGGCCAGCAGGGCCGTCTCTTTGATGGGGGCGTAGCCCAAGGGGCTTTTGAGTTCGTCGTAAGCGGCGCAGAAGTGAGCCAACACCTGGGTCTCATCGGCCGGGATAGCATTGAAGCCGAAAGCAGCATCAACCGTGTGGAAAAAGTCGTTTTCGAGGAAGGCGGCAATGTCCTCGGCCGCACAGAAAGCGGTGAAGAAGACGTGGCCGGCCGGTGAAAAAGTGTAGCGGTAGGCGAAGGGATCGGGCTTGTCCAGCAAGCCCAGATCTACAAACGGCTCCAGGCGGGGAGTAATGTGTTCCTCACGAGCCCCTTTGCCGGTATAGGTCTTCTCTCGCCATTGCTCAATGCTGGCCGCCACGTCCAGCAGCCGCTGCAATCGTTGCAATTCATTGCCGCTGCGTGCCCGGCCACGATAGCGTTTTTCCAGGTTGCGGAAGATGGTGGGAAGCAAATCACCGGCTTCCCGGTCGCTAAACGTTCCATCTCGCTCCAACAGGGCCTGATAGAGTGGCT
>JAOZOT010000169.1:3518-7343 GCA_029933115.1 Anaerolineae bacterium
GCTTCCCGGTCGCTAAACGTTCCATCTCGCTCCAACAGGGCCTGATAGAGTGGCTGTAATATATCACCGTCCTGTTTCAGAAAGAGATAGGTGAAGAAGAGACGCTGTTTAGCATCTAAAAGCAGAGGGTTGACCTGAAAGTCGTACTCGCGGAAGGCGGCGATTTCGGCAGGTGAGGTCAAGCGCAGAAGGGCCAACCCCGCCACCATCAGCGAATAGGTGCCCGGTCGAACGAGACCCAGGGCAAGGAGCAAAGGGGGATATTTGCGCCAGTCCTCGTTCACCAGTTTCCCGGTCTGTGAGGGCAGTTGAGAGGAGGCTAAATAGACATCCTGAATTTCCAGCCGTACCGTGTGACCGACGAAATCAGGTCCTAACCGATTAAGCGTCTGCTTGAGAGGCGCGTAGGCGCGGTCGGTCAGCCGCCGTCGGGCGTAAGTGTAAATCTCCGGTGTCAACGGCACGGTTACCTTGCGCCGCACAGTATCCACCAAGCCACGGCCCAATGTCTCCAGGCTGGAAGTGCTGGTGGTCGCACAACGAGAGACCACGTATTTGGCGAAGCCCAGCCGTTGCATGGGCCTCTTGGCACTATCCAACGCTCGCAAGAAGTTCATACCGGTGAAAATCCTCCGTGCACGCTGACGCGAGGGCGGATGTCCATAATGAAAGCGCGTTCGGTTTCAGTATTAGACACCAGAGCCTGCCCTACGTCCAGTGAGCGTAACAGTTCATCGAACGAGAGCGTCGCCCCGCCGTATTTTACCTCATCCGGCAGATTCGATTTCAGATTGCGGCGGACATAGTCAATATCCGTTTGCACTGTCAGCTTATGGACGATGATCGTATCTACCTGGGCCAGGATGCGGGAGTCCACGGCCAGGGGCTGCTGGGTGGTGAACATGAATGACAGGCCGACGTTGCGGCCCTCCCGCACCAGTTTAACCAGCATAGCCGTGGCCGTCGTTTGGCGCTCGGCCGGGAGCACGTTCTGCGCCTCGTCAATCACCACCCAGGTTGGGGGCACCGAAGCAGCCACCTGGGCTTGCAGTTCGGCCCGCTCTTGCTCGGTCAGTTCAGGCCGGATGAGCAGGTCTTTCTCCCTTTCCGAAGCAACCACGCGAGCAGCCATCACCTGGCGGATGAGGGCCGACATCACCACGAAGCGCAAGGCATCGGACATACGGCTCATCACCAGCACGGCTAGTTGCCCCGGTCGGAGCAAATCGCGCAACGGCGTTCCCTCGCCCTGAAAGAGAGGGTTGCGGCGGAAAGTGGCGAGTTGCTGACGCACGGCGCGGCCGGTTTCGGCCTGATAAGAAGCGCTCAGTTCCGCGTCCCCTTTGACGCAGGCGATCAGGTCATCCAGGGTGTAGCTCTGCCGGGGCAGGTGGTGGCGGCCATCGGCCCAGCCCTCGTAACAGACCTTGGCATAAGCATCGGCCAGGAGTTGGCCCATGCGGTCGCGGTAGATGTCCAACCCCAGGAGATATCCCCAATCGTCGGCCGTCAGAGCTGAGGTCTGAATGGTGAAAGTACGATGGTGCGCCGGCACGGTTTCCCTTTCGTCCCCAGGTGGTCGCCAGATGCAAATATCAAGTCGCTCAGGGCCGATGCCCCACCCTTTGCGCACGGCGTATTGCTCCCGCAGGAGCGGGCGGTCGGTCTCCTCGGTTAATGGAATGTCAGCCCATTGGAAGATACCCAAAGTGTCAAAGAGGAGCACTGCCCGGCGGCGGTGCGTGTGAGCGATGGTCGAGTTCGACCTCTGCGCACACAGCCCCTCCAACAGGCTTCCCAGCGTATACGATTTGCCACTCCCCCGCTTGCCAAAGATGGCCACCACATGCTCGGCCGAGAGATCGAAACGGACGTCAACGAGCGGTCCGGCCTCGGCCAGACGACCAGCCCAGACCCATTCGTCGGCTTGAGCATCTTGCGCACCGAAAGTAGCCTCTCGCTCGCGGAAGAGGCGGGGACGGACAGTAAATCGCTTCATGTTTTTAATATACCTGCGACACTAGACACTGAGAATCGCCCCACCCCATAATCAGCCGAAAATCAGCGGCGCGACTTCGTTGACGATATCCGTGCCAACTATAGCCTTTCCTTCGTCCCAGGCTGAGATGGCACATTCATTCACAGTCTTGATAATGTTGCGGGGCAGGGCTTTAATGGGATCCTGAGAGGCGTACTCGCAGAGCAGGTCAAAGGCATCGGCGGTGAAGGGGTAAGTCTCCAGAGAGACTCCCAATCCTTCTTGTTGAATCTTTGCCTCTGCCTGTTCCTGGTCTATCAATTCGGCCAGCAACTGCCGGGTGAAAGTCTTTACCTCCACAGTTGGCAAAGGAGGAATCTCTACGACGTTGTGCTCACCAATGCGTCCCCGGATGTCCGGCCGAATCAGCAATTCTGCCATATCGTCCAGCGCGAGAGCAAAACTGGCGATGACGAAGCCAACGAAAGCATTAGCCGGCTCGGCCAGTTTGCGGAGATAATCATGCAGGGATTCAGTGGCGTCGCCAGTCTTGACGTAACGGAACTGCTCGGCCTCATCCATCAGAAAGATGAGCACTTCGCCGTTGGCGACTGCCAACCGGCCGATGCCCACCAGGGTATTAACCAGGTCACCGGCGCCGGTTTGTCCCAGGTTGCGTGTAACCTTTAACGTTTCCAGATCTTTGGCACTCAGAGTCTGGCCTGTAAGCCACTGCCAGGCTTTGAAGGCCGTATCGCTGAGGATCAGCTTCCGAGCGGCTTCGGCCAAGTTGGGGTCGTTAAAGACCTCACGCAGTTTTGCCTCAAAACTCACCCCCAGATCAGACAATCGCTCCACCCAGCGGGTAACTGTATCTTTCCCCACCTGTTCCAAAAGTTGGAGATGCCAGTCATAGTGCGTAGACTTGCTATGCATCTCCAAGTCGAGGTGAACAATGTGAGGGTTCAGGCGGCAAGCAGGGGGTCTATCGGCCTGCAAATAATACTCCAGGTGGAAGAGAGTCTGGGTCTTGCCTGATCCATAAGGGCCGTAAAGAATCATCTTGGGCACACCGGGGTCCACGAACGAGCGCCGTATCTGACTCTTGATGCGCCCCTTGATCTCGTCCCGCCCGAAGTAGAAACGGGCATCATCAGGATTGATCTTGGGATCAATGGTAAAGCTTTCCCGCTCCTTCAGACAGAACCACTCTTTGAATTCCATCGCGTCAGATTCTCCTTTCCATCTTCTTGACCAACTTGCTCTGTGTCCTGAGCCGGATAGTTCCCCAACTGAATAGCTCGTGCAACAGATCTCGGCCCCGTCCCCTGCCATAGATCATCATCCCGATTTCGATGTTCTTCTCGATGGACGTGCGAGAGAGGTTACCCGATCCCAACATAGCGAAGCCGCGTCCCTCTCGCTGCTTGCAAACATAGAGCTTGGCGTGCAATGAATCATTGTACCGAAGCTCTACCCAGTTGCACCCCAATAGCATATCAACCGCTTGCTGATGCCAGGACTCTTCAGGCTGGCGTGTGATGACATAGGTCGGAATCTGGCGCCTCTCGATCAGATCAAGGACGTAACCCAGAGTAAATCGTACACCTTCCAGCGTGCCTATCCAGGGTGAAACGATGACCAGGCTCTCGAACTGCTCATCAGAAAGGCAGAACCTCTGCAAGAAACGCTTGACGGGCTTTTCGGTCACCAGCTCGGCATAGTCATAAGTCGTCATGTTTTCGGGAGCGGGCAAGTCAAATTATGTGGATCTAGAGATTAGCAACGCATTCCAAGTATACATCAAGAGCGAACTTTTATCAAGCGTCGGCAGATTCGTTCCCCTC
>JAOZOT010000672.1 GCA_029933115.1 Anaerolineae bacterium
AGCAGGCTTGAGCCGCTCAGCCCTGAGCTTGAGCTCGGGGGCCGGGCCGAATGCCCTCACAAAACTAAACTGTTACGGGCAATGCCCTCGGCCGGCCGGGTGTAATCCGGGAACGAATTTACGGAGGGCTGTACTAAATTATGCCCCGGATTCATTAGCCGGCGCGCCAAGAGCTGCTTCTTCCTCCCGTAGCGCCCGGCGCAGGACCTTGCCCGCCGGCGATTTGGGCAGAGCGTCGCGGAAGGCAATGGCTCTGGGCACTTTGTAGGGCGCCAGGCGCTCCCGGCAGAACCTGATGATCTCCGGCCCGGTGGCCGTCTGACCGGGTTTGAGGACGATGAAGGCCTTGACCTTCTCACCCCGCACCGCATCCGGCACGCCGACGACGGCCGCTTCCAGGACTTTGGGGTGCTCGTAGAGCACTTCTTCGACCTCACGCGGATAGACGTTGAAACCACTGCTCAGAATCAGGTCTTTTTTGCGCTCCACGATGTAAAAGTAGCCATCTTCATCCATCCGCGCCAAGTCACCGGTGTACAGCCACCCGTCGCGCAGCACTTCAGCCGTCTCGGCCGGCTGGTTCCAGTAGCCCTTCATCACCTGCGGTCCTTTGACTACCAATTCGCCGACTTGCCCCGGCGGCAGATCCTGTGTACCGGTGTCAGGATCCACGATACGCGCCTCGGTGCCGACGATGGGCACACCAACGCTGCCGTATTTGCGGAGACCATACATGGGGTTGACGTGGGTGACAGAAGAGGTCTCGGTCATGCCGTAAGCCTCGGCGATGCGCGCCTGGGTGCGCGCTTCGAACTTTTCTATCACATCCACAGGCAGCGGCGCTGCGCCGCTAAAGCAGGCCTTGATGCAAGTCAGGTCCATCTTGTCCACGCCGGGATAGGCATTTACGGCTACGTAGAGCGCCGGCACGCCAAGGAAAAAAGTGGGTCGCTCCTTGCGGATAGCATCCATCAGCATCTTGATGCTGAAGAGCGGCAGGAGCACAATGGTTGCCGCCAGGTGAACGCCGAGGTTCATCACCCCGTTCATGCCGTAGACGTGGAACAGCGGTAGTACAGCGATGGCCCGGTCTGTCGCCTCCTCGTTGTTGGGGAGCAGAAAGCGGCGCATCTGGGTCACGCTGGCGACCAGGTTCCGGTGGGTGAGCATGGCCCCTTTGGGAGTGCCGGTGGTGCCGCCGGTGTATTGCAGACAGGCCAGGTCGTCGGGTGTGACCTCAATCTCCGGCCCGACCTTGGGCCGATGTGCCACCAGGCGCTTGAAGGACACCACCCCCTCCTGGTGCGGGACGTCAACCCAGGTCCCTTCACGCCGGGCTTTGAAAGGGTAGAGCAGGTTCTTGGGAAAAGGCAAATAGTCCTGGATGCCGGTGACGATGACGCGCTTGAGCGGTGTTCTGCTGCGTACCTTCTGGACGCGCGGCCAGAGTCGGTCCAAGATGACGGCCGTTTCCACGCCGGCGTCCGCCCATTGGTGTTCCAGTTCCCGCTCGACATACAGCGGATTGGTCATCACGGCCACTGCGCCCAGCGAGAGGGTCGCGTAGTAGGCGATGAGCACCTGCGGGCAGTTGGGCAGCATGATGGCAACCCGGTCGCCCTTCCTGACGCCCAGGTCCATCAGCGCGGCAGCGAAGCGGTCCACCTGCTCCTTCAACCGGCGGTAGGTCAGCCTGGCGCCCATAAAGACCGTGGCCACCCGCGAGGGATACTTCTGCGCCGATTCCCGTAAAAAGTCAGGGACGGTGATGGGTGGGACCTCCAGTGTGTGGGGGACCCCTTCATCGTAGAATTTGAACCAGGGACGATCCATTTTGCCTCATTCACAACAAGCTGTGTCTATACATTA
>JAOZOT010000170.1 GCA_029933115.1 Anaerolineae bacterium
GGTAATTGTCTGTCGAGGGCCTGTTGGATCGTCGCCCGGCAGGAGCGGGTGAACAGTACCTGCTCCTGCTACTTGATGATTACCGGCTCCTTACCGGCCCGACTCAGCACCTCCACGCCGTCCTCTTGGACGAGGACCATGTCCTCAATGCGCACGCCACCCCAGTCCGGCAGGTAGATGCCCGGCTCGACGGTGAAGACCATGCCCGGCTTCAACACCTCCTCTGAGCCCTGCCGGATGACAGGCTTCTCGTGAACCGCCAGGCCCACGCCATGACCCAGGCCATGCCCATATTGCTCGCCATAGCCTGCCTCGGTGATGATCTGCCGGGCTGCGTTATCAGCCTCCCCGGCCACAAGCCCGCCCCGAATAACCGCCTCGGCTGCCAACTGCGCCCGGAGAACGAGGTCATAGACCTCGGTGAACCGCTCGTCGGGCCGGCCCAGGCAGATGGTACGGGTCAGGTCGGAGTGGTAGCCGGCGACCCGCGCCCCCAGGTCCATGACGATGGGCTCGCCCGTGCCGATGACCCGTTCGGAAACCTGGTGGTGTGGCAGGGCTCCGTTGGGCCCCGCCCCCACGATGAGGTCAAAGGCCACTTTCTCCGCCCCGTGGGTGCGCATGTAAACTTCCAGCTCCCAGGCCACCTCTCTCTCTGTCATACCCGGTTCGATGAATTCGACGATGTGAGCGAAGGCCGCATCAGCCAGGGCAACGGCCTTTCTGATTATGTCGAGTTCACCCCTCTCTTTGATAGCACGAAGTCCCTCAACGATCCCCTCCATGGGCACCAACTCGGCACCCTTGGCTCCGGCGGCCAGCTTACCGTGCTCGGCCACTGTCAGATGAGCACTCTCAAAAGCCACCCGTCTGGCATCCACCTCGGCTACCAGGTCGGGCCACACTTCCGCGAACTCTTTTTGGAACCTGACCACTTCGAAAACTGAGGCTTGCTTCTTGGCCTGCTCAAGGTAGACGAAAGGAACAGCCAGGATAGCCCGCTCAGGAGAGATGAAAAGCACCCCTCGGGTGCCGGTAAAGCCGCTGAGGTAGCGACGGTTTTCCGGCTGGGTGATGATGATGGCGTCCAGGTCACTGCCGGCCAGGGTCTGGCGTAGCTTGGCCAGTCTTGTGGCAGCGATTTGTGATTCACCGGGGCTCATTGTCTTTCCTTCCTGAGGGGGCTGAAGGGTCTAATGGGGCTGAGGGGGCGGAAGGGGCTGAGGGGATCTCTTCCGCCTCCTCAGCCGTCTCACTTCCCTCCTTTAGCCCCCGGATGCGACTTCAGATACACCTCTCTTGCCCTGGCCTGACTGACGTGGGTGTAAATCTGGGTGGTAGTCAAATCGGCGTGGCCCAGGAATTCCTGCACCACGCGCAGGTCGGCCCCGCCGTCCAGGAGATGGGTGGCAAAGGTGTGACGCAGTATATGGGGGTAGACCCGCTTGTCCAGGCCGGCGGCCTTGGCATACTTGTCCAGCAGCATCCGCACGCTGCGTTCCGACAGCCGCCCGCCGAAGCGGTTGACGAAAAGGGCTCTGGTCGGCTGCCCTTCTCTCACCAATTCAGGCCGTCCCTCCCGCAGATAGCCCTCCAGGGCTCGTTGGGCTGGTTTGCCCAGCAGGGCGAGGCGTTCCTTTGTCCCCCTTGCCCAGGACGCGCAATTCTGCGCCGCTCCATTCCACATCGCCTACATCGAGAGCCACCAACTCGCTGACCCGCAGGCCGGCGGCGTAAAGCATCTCCAGGATAGCCCGGTCGCGCAGCCCCTGGGGTGTCGAGGGGTCCGGGGCCGCCAGCAAAGCATCAACCTCATGGAGGTCAAGGTACTCTGGCAGGCGCTTGGGGACTTCGGGCGAAGATATAGCTGAGATGGGGTTGGAAGCCAGAACACCCTCTCGCACCAGATAACGGCAGAGGGAGCGCAACTCTGACACTTTGCGGGCGATGCTGGCTTTGACGTAGCCCTGGTCCTTCAGCCAAGCCAGATAACGCCGCAAGACGTGCCGGTCCACCCCCGCCCACGAATCAATCCCTCCCTCTTTCAAAAAGGCCAAGAACTGCTCGATCTCGTGGCGATAGTTCTTGATGGTGTAGGGGGAAGCGTTCTTTTCGGCTATAAGGTAAGTAATGAAACGGTTCAGGTGTTCGTCCATGTCTCGGAAGGGTCTAAAGGGGCTGATGGGATGGAGGGGGGCTGAGGGGATTCCTCTTGAAAGGAATCTCCGATGACGTAAGGCACAGTCTCCTCCTTGAGAGTTTTGGCTCCACTTTCCCTGCGGCGCTTCTCTCGCAGGGAAGTGATTAGCCTGTCCAGCAGGTATGAGGTCTCGGAGTAAAGGGCCACTATCTTTTCAAGCTCCTCACCCTTGAGAAGGCCGACTCTCTCGCAGTGGTGAATGTCGCTGCCCAGTTCGCCCAACGAGCCCCTGGCTATCTCACAGAAGCGGATGTACTCGTTCAAAGAGGCACGACAGTACCCTTCAGCGATGTTCCTGGTTACCGAGGTTGCCGCTCCTCTCATCTGATCTACTTGCCGGTAATTGCCAGCTCCGAACTTTGCTGTAGCTTCATGTATCAACGCTGCCAGGTCGTCAGCCCGCTGCCAGGCGAGGATGTTCTTGAAGCCGTGGAGTTTGCGCCAGGTCAGGGCGTCTTTTTGGGCAAGGTAGGTCATGGGTTCCTCCGTGGGAAGGGGATTGGTGGGGCTGAGGGAACTGAGGGGACTGAGGGGGCTAAGGGGTCTGATGGGGACCCCCTCAACCCCCTCAGACGCTTCAGACCCCTCTACTCTACGCTTCTACCCTCAGCTTCTCCAGTTCCACCTGCTCCTCGCAGCTCACACACTTCGCCCATTCTTTGCCCGCCTCAACCAGCAGGCCACCACATGCAGGGCAGGGCTGCGGCAGAGGGCGCTTCCAGGAGGCGAAATCACACTCAGGATAGTTGGAGCAGCCGTAGAAAACACGCCGGCGGCGCGTTTTCTTCTCCACCAAATCAGCGCCGCACCGGGGGCAGGCCACCCCGATCTTGACCTGGAAGGGTTTGGTGTTGCGGCAGGCCGGGTAATTGCTGCAAGCGATGAATTTGCCGTAACGTCCCCACTTGACAATCATGGGATGACCACACTTCTCACAGACTTCCCCCGTAAACTGGTCTCCCAGGTTCAGGTTCTCCATGTGCTTCTCGGCATATCGCAGGGCTTCCTCAAAAGGGCCGTAAAAGTCTCTGAGCACCGGCACCCACTTCCGTTTGCCTGAGGCGATGAGGTCTAAATCTTCTTCCATCTTGGCCGTGAAACCCACATCTACGATATCCGGGAAGTACTTGACCAGGAGGTCATTGACAGTGAAGGCAATCTCTGTGGGTCGCAGATGCCGATCCACGCGCTCCACATAGCCCCGATTTTGAATGGTGGTGATAATGGGTGCATAGGTGCTGGGCCGCCCGATGCCGTATTCCTCCAGGGTACGCACCAATGTAGCCTCGGTGTAGCGCGGCGGCGGCTGGGTGAAGTGCTGCTGGGGCAGGAGCCGCAGCAGATCAAGAATTTCGCCCTTGCTCAGCGGCGGCAGGATCTTGCCCTCTCCCTCCTCGGGGACAGCATCCTCATCTTTTGCCTCCTCGTAGACAGCAAGAAATCCAGGGAACTTGACCCGCGAACCTGAAGCTCGGAAAAGGTATTCTGGCTTGGCCCCAATCGCCGACAACTGATCGGCCGAAACCGCTGTCGCCTTGTCATCGGCTACCTGCCAGCGGCTGTCTGCTGCGACGTCCACAGAAATGGTGTCATAGATAGCCGGGGCCATCTGGCTGGCTACGAAGCGCTTCCAGATGAGGTCATAAAGGCGGTACTGATCGCGGGTGAGGTATTCCTTGATGCTGGCCGGCTCGCGACGCACGCTGGTAGGCCGGATGGCCTCGTGAGCCTCTTGGGCCGCTTTGGCTTTAGTTTTGTAGCGAGGCGGCCTGGGTGGCAGATAATCAGGGCCAAACTTCTCGCCAATGTAAGCCCTCGCTTCTTTCTGAGCCAGCTCGGCCACGTTGACCGAGTCGGTTCGCATATAAGTGATGAGGCCAACCTCTCCTCCCTCACCCACATCAATCCCCTGGTAGAGTTGCTGAGCCACGGCCATGGTGCGCCGAGCAGTAAAGCCCAACCTCCGCGAGGCTTCTTGCTGCATGGTGCTGGTGGTGAAAGGCGCCGAGGGCCTGCGTTTTCGGGTGCCCTTCTTGACGTTGGTTACAACGTAGGTGGCCACCTCCAGTTCCGCAACAATCTTCTGGGTGTCTTCCTCGTTTTTAAGGTCTACCTCCTGGCCTTGGATGCGGTACAGTTTGGCCATGAAGCTGCGACGCTTCTTCTCTCTTTTGGCCAACTCGGCTTCGATGGACCAGTACTCCTCCGGCACAAAGGCCTGTATCTCTCGTTCGCGCTCGACAATGAGGCGCACAGCTACTGACTGCACCCGTCCGGCGGTGAGGCGGTTGCGTACCCTCTCCCACAGGAGAGGGCTGATCTTGTAGCCCACCAATCGGTCCAAGATGCGGCGGGCCTGCTGTGCATTCACCAAGTCCATGTTGATCTCACCGGGATGGGAAAAAGCCTCAGCGATGGCACTCTGGGTGATCTCGTGGAAGACCACGCGACGAGCCTGCTCTCTGGTAATGCCGGCCACAGCCATAAGGTGCCAGGCAATGGCTTCACCCTCCCGATCGGGGTCAGTAGCCAGGTAGACCTCTTTGGCCTTTTCCACTTCAGCTTTGAGCTCCTTGACCACCTCTCTCTTCTCATTGGGCACGCGATAGCGGGGTTTGAAGTCATTGTCCACATCCACGCTCAATTGCGAGCGCAAAAGGTCACGCACGTGTCCGATAGAAGCCCGCACCTTGTAGTCTTTGCCCAGGAAGCGCCCCACTGTGCGCGCCTTGGCCGGCGACTCCACGATGACCAACTTGCCATCACGTTGAGGCGGATCGGCCTTGGGCAGGCTTTTGTGAGCCTCGGTTTTGCCCATGCGAAACATGGTCGTTCCGCACACCGGGCACTTTCCTTTCGTAGCAGGCACTCCTTTTTTAGTAAAGATCGCTTCAGGAGCGTCCATCTCACGCTTTTCCTTGCATTTCACGCAATAGGCTACCATGCCGTCGTCAGCCATACTTTCTCTCCATAGTCCATTCAATGTACTTGCAGCAGTCTGAGGGCTTTCACGTAATTTCCCAGACGCTCTCTCCTCGCAGGATGCGTTGAATCTGCTCGGGAAAACGGTCCCGGTCGAGGGGCTTGCCGATGAAGCCATCACAGCCGGCCTCCCGGGCTCGCTTCAAATCATCGGGGTCTGTGTGAGCGGTCACAGCAACGACCAAGATGTCCCTGAGTTCGGGATCCTCTTTGATCTTTCTCACCACCTCACATCCATCCTCGTAAGCCAATCCAATGTCGAGCAGAATTAGATCCACTTTCTGTCCACTCCGTGCCAGGTCAATAGCCTGCCACCCCGAACCCCTCATTTCACACCTACCTACCCCAGCCTCCTCGAGAAATTCCGATTCAATAAACAGGATATTGGGGTCATCATCAACTATTATCACATAGGCATCTTTGAGTTCTACCATGTCATCTGCCTCCTCCAGTTCAGCCTCCCACCGGAAGTGGTAGGCTGGATGTGCCACACGCTGCCTTCCAATTACAGATACTCGTCCTTCCGCCTCCTCTTGAGTTCGCCTACCAGGTCTTTCACCTCCTGAGCTCTAGCCCGAGGGCAGACCAGAACCACATCACCGGTGTCCACCACAACCATGTCCCTCAAGCCAATGGTGGCGACGAGTCGCCCTGAGCTGTAAAGCAGAGAGCCGGTAGTGTCAAAGCCAATGTGCTCTCCGACGACCACATTGTCCTCAGCGTCTTTGGGCAAGAGTTCGGCCACAGTAGCCCAACTGCCTACATCGCTCCAGCCTACATCCACAGGGATGACTGCCACATTGTCGGCCCGTTCCATCACCCCGTAATCAACGCTGATGCTCTCTACCTCCTGCCAGACCTCTCCCATCACCTCCCGCTCACGTGGGCTGCCCAGGGCCGCCTCAATAGTCATGAGCTGGGCGTGCAACGCCGGCAGATGGACCCCAATGGCCTCCAGGATGGCTGAAACCTTCCAGCCAAACATGCCGCTGTTCCAGTAGTATTGGCCGCTATCCAGAAAGCGCCGGGCCGTGGCTTTGTCCGGCTTCTCCGTGAACCTGGCTACTTTGTAGACGCTATGCTGGCCAATCTGGCGCAGGAAATCGCCCCTCTGGATGTAACCATAGCCCGTGTGGGGCGAATCGGGTTGGATGCCCATAGTGACCAGATAACCATCCTGAGCCACCGTAGCCACAACTCTCAGAATCTCCCGAAAAAGAGCCGCCTCGCGGATCAGGTGATCGGCGGGCAAGACGACCATCACCTCCTCCGGGTCCAACTGCCGCAGGTACAGAGCAGCCAGGCCGATGCAAGGGGCAGTGTTACGACCGGCGGGTTCGACGATGACATTGTCTCTGGGCAGCCACGGAATCTGCTCCCACACAAGAGGAGCACAGGTTCCATTGGTGATGACAAAAACCTTCTCTGGGGGAACCAGGGGCTCAATCCGCAAAAAAGTCTCCTGAAGCATAGTGTTCTCGGTCACAATGTCCAGGAATTGCTTGGGCATGTTTCGGCGGCTACGCGGCCACAATCGCGTGCCTACACCGCCGGCCATGATAACTGCGTACAATTCTACCTCCAAAAACAGGATTTTAACCCTTCAGTAGGTATACTCCTCTCCTACCCTCACCGGGAACGACCACCAACGCTCAGTCTTCACCACACCTTTCTCCCTCAACTCTGCAGCCAACTTCTGCCGGCTTTCGCTTATAAAGCCGTCTCGGTCATAAAGCAGGATGCCCTCGTCGAAAGCGTCGAGCACATAGCCCGCTTTGGCTTTGATGTGTCCCTCCAGGTCCTGGGGAGTCATCCATATGGCACAGACAAGGGTATGAAGGCCCCTTTCAACCTCGATTTTCTCCATCAGGCGTCGGGACAGAGAGGGAAGTCCATCTATCAGCACAATCAGATCAATGTCACTCTCGAGAGTCTCGTAAGGACGGGCTTCGCCACGCGCCAGGCTGCCAAAAAGGAGAACACCCATAAGCCTGGAACCGTACCTCTCCCAAATCCTGTCGCAGTAGGTTTCTATGTCATTCCGATAACCGGCCTGCAAGTTCTCTAAATTCCTCAATTCCTGCTTCGACATTGGCCACCACTCCCATGATCTCTTTCACATCATTCAGGCGATAGAACCGGCAGATAGCCGACATGAC
>JAOZOT010000673.1 GCA_029933115.1 Anaerolineae bacterium
CTTTCAGTCTGCTGCCAAAGTGAGTTTCAAGCCTGCGGGAGGGTAGCCGTCCCCTCTGCGGGTGAATTACGAAAGGGCCTCCTTGCACAGCGATGCCTGCTGCAAGCTCCGGTTTCACGATATTATACTATCGAGGGGCAAAAAAGACAAGCCACCTGCCAGACTTGACCCAAGGCCGGTGCACGCCAAGGCATTCTTGACTTTTGGGTGATGCTATGTTATATGTATAGCCGGGCAGCGAAACGGAGTCGCTGCACTGTACAACCCGAACAATTTGCAGCAAAAAGGAGAAAGAGATGCGCAAACTATCAAGAATACCGGCCATAGTCATCATCGTCCTTCTGGTCGTCCTTCTGCTTATCGCCGGTGGAGGATATGTGTTCGCCAGGCGGAGCTTTCCCCAAACGGATGGTACCATCCAGGTCACGGGCCTGAAGTCGAAAGTAGAGATCTATCGAGACCGACATGGCATCCCTCACCTCTACGCCGACAACCCGGAAGACCTATTTTTCGCTCAGGGCTACGTCCACGCCCAGGACCGTCTCTGGCAGATGGAGTTCAACCGACGCATCGGCAACGGCACTCTCTCCGAGGTGCTGGGCGAGGCCACCCTGAGCACCGACCGCTTTCTGCGCACCATTGGCCTGCGTCGCGCAGCCGAAGCCGATTGGGCCGTCCTCGACGACGAGACGCGCTCGGTTCTGAAATCCTACGCAGCGGGCGTCAACGCCTTTATCGAGAGCCACCAAGACAGGCTGCCTCTGGAATTCACCATCCTGGGCTTCAGACCGGCTCCCTGGACCCCTCTCGACAGCCTGGTCTGGGGCAAGGTGATGGCCTGGGACCTGGGCAGTAATTGGGAGACAGAGCTCCTGCGGGCCAAGTTGGTAGATGCGCTGGGCGAAGAGAAAGCACAGGAACTGTTGCCCCCCTATCCCGATGAAGGTCCTTTCATCATCCCACCAGAGGTCAAAAGCTACGCCGAGCTGGGTGACGGCCTCCTGGACGAATACGCCAGGGTTGAGGCGCTCCTCGACTGGGGCGGTGAAGGAGCAGGCAGCAACAACTGGGTGGTGGACGGCGCCAAAACCAGCACAGGGATGCCCCTCCTGGCCAACGACCCCCACCTGGGGCTGGGCCTGCCTTCTATCTGGTATGAGATGGGCCTGCACGGTGGCGACTTTGAGGTGGTAGGGGCCTCCTTCCCCGGCACGCCGTGCATCATCATCGGCCACAACCAGCACATCGCCTGGGGGGTGACCAACGTGAACCCCGACGTGCAGGACCTCTACATCGAGAAGATCAACCCTGCTAACCCTTATCAGTACGAATACCAAGGCCGGTGGAAGGACATGGAGGTGATACAGGAGGAGATCAAAGTCAAGGGCCGGGACGAACCTGTAGTCCTCGAAGTGCGCCTCACCCACCACGGCCCCATCATCAACGATGTGGTAGAGAGCCTGAAGGATTCGCCCGAGGTTCTGGCTTTCCGCTGGACGGCTCTGGAAGGCGGGCAGCTGTTTCAGAGTGTCTACATGCTGAATCAGGCTCGCAACTGGGAGGAATTCCGGGCGGCGCTGAGGTATTGGGTCGTGCCCGCGCAGAACTTTGTCTATGCCGATGTGGAGGGCAACATCGGCTATCAGATGCCGGGGGACATCCCTATCCGCGCCAACGGACAAGGGCTGGTGCCGGTGCCGGGTTGGACAGAAGAGTACGAGTGGACAGGCTATATCCCCTTCGACGAACTTCCTTCTGCCTACAACCCTCCCACCCACTTTATCGTCACGGCTAACAACAAAGTGGTGCCCGACGACTATCCCTATTTCATCGCCTACGAGTGGTCGGCTCCCTACCGGGCCC
>JAOZOT010000674.1 GCA_029933115.1 Anaerolineae bacterium
TTGAACTGTAAGCCTCGGGTTGGCACTTTTGGTCTCAGCGTGCCTGTTGAAAAAAAGAGCCACAACTGATATAATTATGGGCGAGGGCCATTTCTGGAGGTCCTTCACCGCCGGGTACAATGGGACAGGTGGGGAATCGGGCAGAGGGATGAACGGAGGTTGGTATGTCTCAACCGAGTGACCATCGGCATTGCAATGATCAACAGACAGAGCGCATCCCTTCCATCGAGGAATTGCAGCAGCAGATCGCTGCGCTGTCTCGACGGCAGGCGGAGCTGACCGCCCTTTACGAGGTGGGGAAAGAACTGGCTTCTACTCTTGACTTGGAGCAACTTCTGGGGCTCATCCTGGATCGAGCCATCACCCTGGTTCAAGCGGAGCGGGGCTTTTTGGTCCTGTGCGATGGGACCGAGGGGGGATTCAAGATCGCTGTGGCTCGCCAGTTCGAGACTCAGAGAGGGAACGACGCCGAGGCCGAAATCAGCCGCCGCTTGATTCAGAACGTGCTGACCCGGCGAGAGCCGATCATAACCACCAATGCCCAGGAAGACCCCCGCTTCAAAGGCAGTGAGAGCATCGTGACCTATAGCATCCGCTCTGTCCTGGCCGTCCCCCTCATCTTCAAGACGGACCTGATCGGAGCGATTTACGTGGACACCCGATTCGGCCTCCGGCGTTTCCAGGACACCGATTTGGCCCTGTTGGACGCTATGGCCAATCAGGCGGCCGTAGCGATCCACATGGCCCGTCTCTACGATAGCTTGCAGGCCAGAAACGAGCAACTGGAAGCCGCCCTGGCCGAGTTGAAAGAAACCCAGGACGAGTTGGTCAAAGCTGAGCGACTCTCAACGGTCGGCAAAATGGCCAGTTCCATCATCCACGACATCAAGAGCCCTCTGACTGTGATAAAAGGCTATGTCACCTTCCTGGCCCATGATGACCTGCCCCCGGAGAAGAGGCAGCAAATAGCCGACACGGTGATTAATGCTATTGACACTTTCACCGGCATGACTCAGGAGATTCTGGACTATGCTCACGGTGAAAGCACCCTGATCTTGCGACCGGTGGACGTGGGACGTTTTGTGGAGAGCGTCTGCTCCTTCCTGAAGACCAACTTTGCGCGAAAAGGGATCGAGACAAAGATAGCCCTGGCTTTCAGCGGTACGCTGGTGACGGACGCAGAGAAGATGCGGCGCGTCTTCTACAATATCGCCAGCAATGCTTACGACGCTATGAAGCAGGGGGGCACCTTCACCATCACCAGTGGTCTGAAGGATGACTACGTGGAGTTCCATTTGAAAGACACCGGTCCGGGCATCCCCGAACAGATAAAGGACACCTTGTTTGAGCCCTTTGTCAGTTGGGGCAAGGAGCACGGCACCGGTCTGGGTCTGGCTATCGCCCGGAAGATAGTGGAGGATCACGGAGGCCGGATAGAGGTAGTATCTGAGGCTGGGCAAGGGGCAGACTTTGTCATCAGGCTGCCACGGACCAACCTGCCAGGGGGCGTTGGCGCCGGTCAAAAATCAGCGTCGTGAAGCTCAGGTGCGGACGCACTGGGCAATGTTCAAAACTACGTGGGCGGTGACCCTCCCGCAGGGTTCGCAACCTGCGGGAGGGTGGTACGTCGCACCGGGTATATCCCAGAACAGTGGGATATACTCCACTGTGTGGGCAGTGACCCCCCTCCCGCAGGGTTCGCCACCTGCGGGAGGGGGGTATGTCTACCCTCCGACACTACTGCCCTGCGGCGGTTTCTCGCCCGGTCGGCGAAGGCCGACCGGGCCCGGTTTAGTACAGCCCTCCGTAAATTCGTTCCCAGATACACCCGGCCGGCCGAGGGCAATGCCCGTAACAGT
>JAOZOT010000675.1 GCA_029933115.1 Anaerolineae bacterium
GTGCCGTCCACGCGGGTGGCGAGGCGCCGGCCGTTGGCGTAGTAGTGCTTGGTGACGCTGCTCTCCCCCTGCTCCGACAGCCGCGAGAAATAGACCTCATCCCTACCTGAGCGCCAATCCACCCAGGCAGCGTAGACCCGGCCCTCCCCATCCACGGCCACCACCGGACGGAAGCCATCCCCCACACTCCACCGCTCGCCGTTAACCCTGCCGCACGACCGCCAGGCCACTCCCCCTACATCCAACCGGGCCGATACGACGTCATACTCATACAAAGAACCGCTTACCCACACAGCGTAGGCATCACCTTCTTCTTCAACGGCCACGGACGGCCAAAGCCCAGGCTCGCCCACCCCACTCACCACCAACTCTGCTTCCCAATTCCCTCCACCGTCGGGCGAACGGATAGAATAGACCTCACTGCTCCCACTACGCCGATCTGCCCACACAATGTGCACACGGTTCGCCCCATCTACGCCAATGCTCGGAGCAAGTTGATCCGCAGCGCCGCTATCCCGGTTGATGCGCACGTTCTGCCCCCACAGGCCATTGGCGTCCCTCCGGGCAAAGTAAACGTCGCAGCCCCAGGCGGCGCTGTTGCGCGTATCTTCCCACACGACGTAGACGTTACCTGCTGCATCCACGGCCACGTCAGGGTATCGCTGCGCTTCTGTGCCCCCATCGTCATTCACCCTGACGTTAGTGCTCCACGTTTGCCCCCCATCGCTGCTATACGCAAAGTAGATGTCATCATCGCCACCGCGTCGGTCGGTCCACACCACGTAGATCCGGCCTGCACCGTCTACTGCTATGGCCGGCTCCCTTTGCTCCGATGTGCCTGCGTCGTCGTTGACCTTGACGGCAGGCCCCCAACTCTCCCCTCCATCTGTGGAGCGCCGAAAGTAGATGTCGGGACCATAATCGGGGCAACCGGCCCACACCATGTAAAGGTTACTCTCCTCATCCACGGCGATGTCGGGCTCTGTCCACTCGCAGGCCATGTGCTCGCTATAGTCAAACAGAGCCTCTACGTTCCAGTTCTCCCCATTGTCCGACGAGCGGGCCAGGTAGACAACCCACCACGGGGCGCCGTTGCCTCCCTCTCCATCTCTCCACGTCACATAGACATGGCCCGTACCGTCGGCGGCGATAGCCGGCTCTGTGCCCTGCCCCAGCGCCATATCCGTCCCCCAACCGGCCTGTCCAAGGCGTAACTCGTAGTGCTCCCCAATGTACACCGTCGTCCCATCCCCGTCCACTTTCTTCACCCGCCGCCCGTCGCCGTCGTAGACAAAGGTGGTCACGGTGCCGGAGATGACTTCGGTCAAGCGGTTCTCGGCGTCGTAGCCGAAGGTCACCACCTGCCCCCCTACGGTCTTGGTGATCAGGTTGCCGGTGGCGCTGTAGTCAAAGGCCCAGCCCTCCGAGGTGCTGCTCACGGCGTGGGGATGGTCGGCGTCCTCGTAGTAGAGGGTCAGCCCGTTCTTGACCTCCAGGTTGCCGATGGTGTTGTAGCTGTAGGTGCGGCCGTAGCTGCCGCTCACCCCCGTCAGCCGGTCCAACTCGTCGTAGGTGTAGATCAGGTTCAGGCCACCCACGTTATCATCCATCGTTCGCACGTTGCCCACAGCGTCGTAGGTGTAGTGCAGGTCCTGCAATCCGCCCGTGGTGACGATGGACTTCAACCGGAAGTTGGCCTGTATGTAAAGCATATCATGTTCCTTGAAACACGTCAAATCGTCGCCGACCTCGGAGTATATCCCAAAAGTGCCAGAGTACATCACCCTCCCGCGGGAGAGTGATATATCTGAAGACGGTCCCCGCTTGACGTTCTGGACTAAATGTGCTAGGCTTA
>JAOZOT010000171.1 GCA_029933115.1 Anaerolineae bacterium
GTGCCTGCCCCACAGGGCAACTGCGGGGGTTGTGCCCCTACGCCGCGGTCACCCTCCCGCAGGTTGCGAACCCCGCGGGAGGGTCACTGGGTAGGGGCAGGCCTTGCGCCTGCCCCCCCTCTAATCTCAATTATACCACACCGGGCTTTGAGAGGCAAGGGGGGCCTACTCATACCTCAACGTTTCCGCCGTCGGCAGCCGGGCTGCACCCAAAGCCGGGCCGAGGCTGGCCAGGACAACGAGCAGGATGGCGAAGATGAAGCCGGTCAAGACCAGGCGGAGGGTGAACACGAACTTCAGTTGGAAGAGAAGTCTCCCCATCTGGGCCACGAAGAAGCGACCGGCAGGGTAACCGATGGCTGTCCCCAGAACCCAGCCGGCCAGCCCCAGAGCCAAGCCCTCGGTCAGAAACACCTGGAACAGGCTGGCGTCGTTGGCGCCCACGGCTCGCAGCACCCCGATCTCACGGCGGCGCTCCAACACACTCAGAGTCAGGGTGTTGACCACACCCACGGCGCTGATGAGAGCCACGATGGTCACCATCACGCTCAAGCCGATGGACAGGACCTTACTCTGCTCCAAGGCACTCTCGAACTCGCGGTGAGCAGCCACGGTGCCCGGTCGCCAGCGGCGGAATTTGCGCTCCAGTTGGCCCAGGATGCGATTCACGCCCTCTGGGGTAGAGTCCTCCAACCGCAGGGCAAAGAAGGAGGCGCGGCCCAAGCGCCCCAACATGCGATGGGCCACGTCCACAGGCATAAAGACCTTGGCCGTCACCGTGCTGCCCAAGAAGATGCTGTAATCATCAGCGATGCCGACCACGCGGAAATCTCTGGCCGCGTCGCCCACCTGAACCTCGACCACGTCACCCAGGTGCAAATCACGGGCGGCAGCCAGGTCGGCAGAGATAACGATGGCGTCTGTCTCACCCTCCTGGTACCAGCGGCCGGCCTCCAGTTGATAGCGATAGAGAGTGGTGTCGGCCGGCAGGCCCCACAGACGAGCCTTGGCATATCCCACCCAGCAGTCGTCCAGTGACCAGGGTTCCACACCACGCACACCGGGCACGGTCAGCAGCATCGCCCCGAAACGGCTGTCCACCGGCTCGTTGAAATAAATCCAGGCGTCGGGGGAGTAGATGTCGAAAATGCCGTCAATAGCCTGGCTCACCGAAGCGTTGGTGCTCTGGGCAGCCAGGTAAGCTGCCGTGGAGAGGGCAATGACGGCGAGAGTGACGGCGTTGCGGGCCTTACGGCGGGCCAGGTTGCGCAGGGACATGACTACCGGCGAGGGCAACCCCTCCACCCGGCACAAAGCCCGGTCCAGAAGCCCCTGACCGTAAGTGGAAGTGATGCCATAGCCGGCCAGGGCCTCTCCCACCGTGATGGCCGTACCCGTCCAGGCTGGCCCCAGCCCGGCCAGGAGAGTCACACCCAGCCCCACCAGAGCCCCCAGAAGAAGCCCCTGAGGCGAAAGCCGGAAAGGAACCTCGACGTTGGCCAGGCGGCCAATGTAAGCCGTGAGAAACCACTGACTGACCGAACCGACGAAAAGGCCCAGGATTGTGCCTGCCAGACCATAGAAGAGAGTCGTCAAAAGATAGAGCCTCATGACCTGCCCCCGGCCGGCCCCAAGGGCTTTCATGATGCCGATCTCTCGCACCCCCTCGGCGATGATGGCCGAAAGAGTGTTGGCCACCAAGAAGCCGCTCAGAACCAGACCCAGCGCCGAGAACAGGAACATCAACAGGACCAAGGCGTCCAACTCCCGCCGCCCCGGATAGTCCTTCGGGTCGCGCACCTGTGGTTGGCCGTGGGGCAGGCCCCGTCTGGCGATGGTGCGCTCGATCTCTTTCACCGTCTCGGCGACGGCGCTGAAATCGCTGACCTTGACCAGCACCTGATTGCTGCCGGTGATACCCAACATCTTGCCTACCGTAACCGCCGGGGCGTAGGCGATAGAAAGATTGGTCAGAGCAGAGGAGAGGTAGGTCGGGCTTTGGGCAAAGCCGCTGACGGTCAGGTAATGCTCAGCATTGTCCGGCCCGGCGCGGTAGGTGATCTCCTGGCCCACGGCCACCGGCGCCACCTCTTTGACCGAGACCTCCAACAGACATTCATCCCAGGATGGATAGCGGCCTTCTTTGAGAGTAATGCGGTTGACCTTCATGTCCCCAAAGTCGGTGATGCCGACGAAGTAGATATCCTGCCAGACCTCACCGACCTTCCACTTGGTCCAATAGGTGTTGCGCAACTCAGCCTGGGCCACGTTGGGAATAGCTTCCAGGGCTTTCTCCAAACTGGGTGGGGCGTCCCAAACCCACAGGGTCACGTCAGCCTGGGAGCTATTGTTGAAGGCCTGGGCCTGGGCGCGGGTCAGATTCTGGGAAGTGGAGACAATAGTGACGATACCGGCCACGCTAATGAGGATACCTAGAATGGTCAGGGCCGAGCGCACCTTACGTCCGGTGATGTCGCGGTAGGCCTTGCGCAGGATGCCAGACATGGTCATATTCTACCACGACCCGGCTTTGGAATCAAAGCCTGCCCCTGGGCGACCGCAAAGAGAGGTGAAGATTCGGTTAAGGGTTAGTTGAGATTCGGTGTAGAGGTACTTTGGTACCATTGCACATCCCTTGGTTGTGTAGTATAATCAATGTACAGATGGTATCCAGGCACAACAGTTAAGGAGAACGTCACCGGCAATGTATCAGAATCTGCGACGCATCCCATTCTTCAGCGACCTTCCAGACGATGTCTTGAAAGCCATCTCGGCTAGACTACGTCTCAAACGCTACAGGAAAGGAGAGGTAGTCTGTGTTGAGGGTGACTCAGGCGACTCTATGTACCTCATAGAGTCAGGGCAGGTAAAAGTCGTCTCCGGCACAGGAGAGAAGGAGAAGCTTTTCGCCTACCTGGGTCCGGGTAACTTTTTCGGTGAGATGGCTCTCCTGCTGGGCGAACCGCGTTCGGCGACGGTCAAGGTAGACATTGATGCTGAGCTATGGGTCTTGCGCAAGGCAGACATGGACAAGCTGCTGAAGCAGTACCCCTCTATTGCTGTCACCATCAGCCGGGAGTTGAGCCGTCGTCTGCGGGAGACTGATAAACAACCCACCAAGCGTCACGAATACCGTGTCGTAGCCGCTATAGGCAAGAGAATAGGGGACCTGGCCCTCAGCCTGGCTCGGCAGACGGGAGAACGAGTGCTGCTCTTCGATCTGGGGGGATTACACCGCTCCGAATTAGATTTGGATGCTCTCTCCCGTTCCAGCGTCACCCTGCTGGACAGTCAGTCAGCTTCTTATCTCAAGACGGGGGGACTGGCGGAGAGCCTGGGTTCTCTGGTCGAAAAGTTCGACCGGGTTCTGCTGTGCGTCTTACCCCAGAGGATGGACGAGGTAGCCATCAAAGCAATTGAACTGGCCGATGTGACTATCCACATCGGACCGAGCAAGGAGAACTGGGTAGAGCAGATGGCCATCAAGGGGCATTGGCACGTGGCCGATGAACCGGCGGCCATTGACCGGGCCGCCCGACGCATCGCCCAGCGGCTTGTGGGCCTGGCTCTCTCCAGTGGCGGGGCGCGGGGCATCGCTCACATCGGTGTCCTGCGTGTCCTCGAAGAAGAGGGCATTCCCATTGATCTCATAGCCGGCGCCAGCGCCGGCTCTCTCTTCGGCGCTCTCTACGCTGCCGGCCTCAGCCTCGACGAGATCACCGCCTTTGCCCTGGGCATGAAAGACAAAGTGGCCCTCAGGGGCCGACTGTGGGACTTTAATCTCCCTCCTCGCTCCGGGCTCATCCGCGGCCAGCGGGCTCTGAATTACATTGACAGGACCCTGAATCACAGGACCTTCTCCGACCTCAAGATACCTCTCTACATCGTGGCGGCCGACGTCATATCCGGCGAAGAGGTTATCTTCGACAGTGGGTCGGTGGCCGAGGCCGTGCGGGCCAGCATCTCCGTTATCGGGGTCTTTTCGCCCGCTTTCGTACAGGGGCGTTACCTGATTGATGGGGGAGCGGTCAACCCCGTGCCTACCGGCGTCCTGGCTCAAAAGGGTGCAGACGTCATCATCGCCTCCAGCGTCATTTCCGGTCTGGAGGAACAGGCCCGTCGCCGGCGGGAGAAGAACAAAGAAGAGGCCCCTCCCAATTTTCTGGGAGTGGTGATGAACATGATGGGGCTTATGGAGCGCGAGATTATCAAGACCAAGATGATGCCGGTGGACGTGGTCATCAGCCCCAGAGTCGGGATTTACGGCTTTATGGAGTTCGATAGGGCCGAAGAAATCATCCGCCTGGGCGAAGAGGCCGCTCGCGAGGAAATCGGCAGGATTAAAGAGTTGATCGGCCCCCAGCGAGTAGAATAACAATGAAGGAAACGGCTTTGAACGAAAAAGAGCGTAGCGTTGAAGAACTGCTGTCCGAAAACGAGGTCCTGAAGGCAGAGAACAAAGCGGCGAAAGAGCGCATCGCTGCTTTGTGCGCATTGCAGCGGACAGTCCAGGCATTGACCTCAGAGTTGAATCTCGAGCCTCTGCTCAAAAACATCCTGCGCTCGGCCATCGAGATGGTGGACGCCTCGGCAGGCTCGCTACTCCTCCTCGATCCGGCCACCGACGAGTTGGTCTTTGAAGTCACCGAGGACGACAGGGGGAAAGCTCTGCAAGGGCAACGTATGGCGAAGGGCAAAGGCATTGCCGGCTGGGTCGTGGCCAATCGCCGCCCGCTCATTGTCAATGATGTGGATAAATGTCACGGCGACCGCGAGATGCCCATCAACTATCGAACAGGCTCTCTCATCTGCGTGCCTCTGCTGGCCGAGGGCAAAGTCATCGGCGCATTGGAGATCCTGAACAAGCAATCGGGGGAAAGTTTCACCGACGACGACCTTGACATCCTGACTGCTCTCGCCGCCCAGTCGGCCACGGCCATCAGGAACGCCCGTCTGTATCGTGATCTGCGGGAGGAAAGGGACAGAACTGTAGCCCTCGGGGAGGAGGCGCGCAAACGCTTGGCCCGCGACCTCCATGATGGACCGGCCCAGTTGTTGTCGGCCATTATCATGAGCGTCCAGTTCGCCAAAGAGATCCTGACCAGAACCCCTGAGAAGATGGACAAATTGCGGGCCGAGTTGGAGGAATTGGAACCTTTGGCCACCAAAGCACTCCACCAAGTGCGCACCATGCTTTTCGATCTGTATCCGGCCGTCCTTGAGACGCGGGGACTGACGTCGGCTTTGGAATCTTATGTCGAGCGACTGCGTTTATCCAATGACTTTACCGTCAGCCTGGAGGTAGAAGATTTCTCTGAGAGGCTGGATGCCAGAGCCGAGGCAGCCATCTTTTCAATTGTGCAAGAGGCGGTCAGCAACGCCAGGAAACACGCTCACCCCAGCCACCTGGAACTGGGAATAGCCAGGCACGATGGAAACCTGGTGGTCACTATACGCGATGACGGGCAGGGCTTTGACCCGGCCCAACTGGACAACTCTCACGATTGGTGTGAAAGCTTGGGACTGTTCAACATGCGAGAGAGGGCACGGATGCTCAATGGGGAATTCTCTATTGAGTCGGCTGTCGGTCAGGGCACTCTGGTCAAGCTGATTGTACCCCTCCAGGCCGGTGGCGGGATGGACTCCGGCGAGAGGGAAGGATAACCCATGTCGGTTATGCTACGCCTGTTACTGGCCCACATGCTAGGCGACTTTGTCACCCAACCTTTGGTACTGGTAGCCATGAAGCGCAAAGGTTGGCGCGGGATTATCATCCATACAGCTATTGTGACGGCTTTTACGGCCGCCTTGGCTTGGGGGCAATTCCCCCGCTGGTGGGTCTGGACTTTGCTCCTGGGCCTCAGCCACGCTTTCATCGAGCACTTTCGCACCTTCTACGTCAGAGATGGAGACCGGAGAGGACTCTATTACTTCCTGCTGGATCAGGCCGCCCACCTCGGCGTCATTGTCTTCATCGCGGCCGTGAGCGCCAATTGGCGACCGGCCGAATTGGTCTCCCTCTTTAATGGCACAGCCCCGCTCGAGAGCCGGCTCATGGTCTATCTGATCGCCCTGATATTCCTGGTCTGGAGCGTGCCTATCCTCGAAGCGGAAATGGCGGCCACGCTGGTTGGTTGCAATGGAGACCTCGTCGAAGGCAAGAGCGTGCGTATCAGATCAGTTGACCGGCTTCTGGGCGCCTTCGAAAGGCTGGCGGCCGTCAGCTTGGTCCTGGCAGGCTGTCTATATCTTGCCCCTGTGTCCTTTCTGCTCCGCGTTTACGTGCAGAGAGGCCAATGGCACGGTCAATCCTCAAGGAATCGCCTCATCACCAAAATGGCCACCAGTTTCCTGCTGGCCATGACCACCGGCTTGGTCTTGCGGACCGTCCCCCTATCACTGCCGCTTGGGCCTGCGCAGCAGGTCGGAGGGGTGTGGGGGGCTTCGGCGTGAGCCTTCGGTCTCCACACATTCCCCGCTCGGCCTGGATTTGCAATCCAGGCCCACCTTTTCTCCCACCAGGTGGGAATATCCCTCAAGCTCCCCAGCCTGCGCGGCGCGCGCCCCACTTCGATCAAAAGCGTCGGAGAGTAGCATACCACCCTCCCGCGGATGGCAAACTTTGCGGGAGGGTCACTGCCCACGTCTACCGAGTCTGGCCTCCACTGCGGCCCTGATAGCTCGCTGGGCCACGTTTGCCGGTTGGGCGGCCTCAATGACCACCCAACGCTCCGGCTCGGCGGCGACCATCTGCAGATAGCCCTCACGCACCCGACGGTGGAAAGCGAGTTCTTGCTGATCCATGCGGTTCCACTCTGCCTCCCCGGCCTGGTGGGCAGCCAATTTGCGTCTTAGCCCCTCCTCGACATCTATGTCCAGATAAATGGTCAAGTCTGGCTTCAGGCCGCCGGTAGCAAAAGCGGTAATGACCTGCAAAACTTGAAGGTCCAGCCCGTGGCCGTAACCTTGATAAGCCAGGGTAGAGTCAGCGTAGCGGTCGCAGAGGACGATGTCACCCTGGGCCAGGTGCGGGTGGATGATTTGGCCAACCAGTTGAGCGCGGGAAGCCGAATAGAGCAGAATCTCTGTCCGAGGAAGCATCTCGGTGTTCTCCAGTGAATGCAACACCTCTCTGATCTGGTCGCCAATGTCGGTTCCGCCGGGCTCGCGGGTCAGAAAGACGGGGTAGCCGCGCTCCTGGAGATACTCGTACAAAAGTTGGGCCTGCGTCGTCTTGCCGCTGCCGTCGGGCCCCTCAAAGGTAACGAAAAGACTCAATCC
>JAOZOT010000676.1 GCA_029933115.1 Anaerolineae bacterium
TGTCCAGGTAACCACTGGGGTCGGGCTTGCCGAAGGTCTCGAAGGTGCCCCGCCCTATGATGCCTCGATCCACGGGCGTGCCGGTGAAGCCGAAGTAGAAAGCATTGGGCAATGCAGCTCGCATATAGATGGCCAGGTCACCCTCCTGGCTGCGGTGGGCCTCGTCAATGAGTACGACAATGTTGTGGCGTAGGTTCAGATCTCTGGGGATGCGGTCGAACTTGTGGATGGTGGTGACGATAAGGCCTCGGTAGTCGGAGGCCAACAGAGCACGCAGGTGGCGTTTGCTCTCGGCCCGTACAACGGCCGGGAACCCGAAGGCCTCCAAATTCTGGGCCATCTGAGTTTCCAATTCCCGACGGTCCACGACTGTCAGCAGGGTGGGGTTTGCAAGCTGAGGGAGTCGGCGCAGCTTATGGGCAGCGACGATCATGGTCAGCGTCTTGCCGGAGCCTTGGGTATGCCAAACCAGACCCCTGTCGGCCTCGTCCATCCCTACCCGCCGAACGATGCGTTCGACGGCCCGCATCTGATGGGGACGCAGGATGAACTTGTGGACCTGGTCGTCGGCGCGGAAGAAGATGATGTAGTCGCGCAGAAGGCGCAGCAGGTGCTCCTGCTCGAAAAGGGTCTTGCTCAGGTTCTCCAGCCCATAGTCCTTGCCGCTAACCTTCCAGCGGTAGAAGGCTTTGAGGCTGTCGTTCCAGGTAGCCCCATAATGAATGCGTGCGTTGCAGGCGGCGAAGACCTGCACAAACTTGAGCAGTTCGGGGATGCGGTCGGTGTAGGTGCGCTGCACCTGGTCGAAGGCCTCCAGTTCGGCCTCGGGCACGGTGGGGCTTTTGTTCTCGATGAGAGCTACGGGGAAGCCATTGACGAAGAGCACCATGTCGAGCCGCCGCCGATCCCGATCCTCGAACCAGAACTCTTGGGTAAAGGTGAAACGGTTGTTGGCGGGGTTGTCGCAGTCAATCAGCGTCAGGTTTAGCTCACGCTTCTCGGCTTCGCTGTAGACCGTCTTATGGCCGCGCAGGTAGTGCAGGAACTCCTCGTTGCCGGCGATGCTGGGATGCACCCCGCGCAGTCGTCTCAGCACGTCGTCCACATTCTCTGGCGTGACCAGGCCAGGATTGAGGGCGATGAGCTGCTGGCGGGCGATGGGCACGAGGAAGGGCTCGCGCTCTGGATTCAGACTTCCGAAGTCTCCCAGACTTCGGAAGTCTCTGATCTCATCCGGCGGCAGGTACTCCCAGCCGATGCCGATGAGGTAATTGACCAGGGCTTCCTGCACGTCCCGTTTCTCGCTGAGGCGGGTCACTTGCGTCTCCCAAACAGTGTTTCCACCAGCTCCTGCCGAGAGATGCCCAGGTGTTGAGCCACATCTCTGAGGATGCCACTCAGGGTCCCAACTCGGAGAGGTTTGTGACGGGGGATGGTGATGTGGTGTTCCCCTCCCAGGGTGGTGGTGAGGCGCATATGGCTGCCAGTCTGGCGGGTCACCTCGTAGCCGTAGCGTCTCAGCAAGACAGCCAACTCCTCACCGCCGAGGTCGCGGGGTAGCCTCATGCTGGCACAACCTCCTCGCGCACGATGTGCAGGCGGATCAGGTCTGGCCGTTCCCCTTCGTCAAAGTGGCACCAAATGGCATCCTTAACGGCTTGTTTGAGTTCTTCCCAGGTATCGGCTTCGGTGAAGATGGAATAGCCCAGCGCTCGAGCTATGTATCCACCTTCGGGTGCATCTTCCACAAGGAAGATGATTTCTTTTGCCATCTCTTCGCCTCCTCTTCGATTATCCTTCAAACTCTACATCCCTTAGCCGCACCTGCCCCGTCATCAACTGGTGCAGCATCG
>JAOZOT010000677.1 GCA_029933115.1 Anaerolineae bacterium
TTGTGGGTGCACGGGGAGGTGGAGGACGAGGCGTTGTTGGAGGGGCACAAAGTGGAAGCGGGGTATGGGGTGTTTGACCATTTGCTGCCGACTTCGAGGTGGGAGGAGGGGGAGGTGTATCAGGATGATGCGGTGGGGGGGTTGAAGGCGGGGCGGTATCATTTCACGTTGGGGTTGTGGCGACCGGAGGATGGTAGTCGGTTATGGCGGGAGGATGATCCCGAGGCGCACATCATTGACCTGGGTTGGGTGGAGGTGAAATAGACTTTCTAAAACCTCAGTTCCCAAGGGAGGAGGAAAGTGAGTCAACAAGGAGACACAGAGAGACAGGGAGAAGGGGACCGACTTGAGGTCTCTATCGCCATTGCCATTGCGCTCATCACCGTCATTGGGGCGATAGTAGCCTGGCGGGCGTCCATGGTGGAAGGCAACGCCAGCGAAAGCAGCCACCAAGGGCTCATCGAGACCATCAAGCGCGAGGCGGCAGCGGCTACGGACCTGCGCTACCTCTACCAGGAGGCTGAGTACACTTTACAGTACATAGTCGCTCAAGCTCACATCAGGGCGCTCCAGACCCAGGCTGAGGCTGTGCGAGCCCAGGGTGGCGAGGATGAGGCCACAGCGATGGAAACGCAGGCTGTATGGGAAAGCGAGACAGCCAAAGCACTGGAGGAATTTTCACCCATGACTACTGAGCAGGGCTACCAGAAGGCGGATGGCAGTCTGGACTTGGACCGGCGACTGGAAGAGATTCGCAGTGAGAACCAGGACTTGGCTTCCCTGGACCCCTCGACGGCTTTCAGGGAAGCAGACCGCGCCTACCTTGAGTCCGAACTCCTGGTGGGGAGCATCATCGGCCTGACCGCCTCGGTCTTTTTCCTGAGCATGGCTGAAGTCATCCAACGTCGCCTTCGCTACCTGTTCATAATAATGGGGGCCGGGGTCTTCGCCCTGACTATGCTGAGCATTCTGGGCATCGAGGCTTATTTCATTATCTCCGGCTTGGGAGGATGAGTTCTTATGGAACAGCAAAAGCGCACGCCGTTCGAGATTCTGACCACTATCCTGATCATGGCCGTTACCCTGTTTGGGGCAACAGTGGCCTATTTGCAGGCCATTGCCTCGGTCTATGAAAGCCAGAGCAGGCGCGAAGCGGAGGCCATCGCCGTTCAACTGATGGGAGAACTGGAGCGCACCGACTGGGTGGTGCGTTATGACCTGGCCACTACTGCCCGCTATCTCTTCCTTTCACAGGAGTCGCTGGTCAAGCAGATGGTGGCCCTCCAACTCGAGAGCGAAGGGCAGACGGCTCTGGCAGCCCACTACCAGGCCGAAGGAGCCCTGGCCCAGGCTAAAGCAGAAGCCCTGAAGCCTCATTCCCGTCTCCTCAGCGACCCACGCTACGCAACCGCCGAGGGGATGCCCGACGCAGCCAGGTACATGGCCGACATGAACGCCAAAGCCAATGCCCTTCTGGAGAGACAAAACGCGGCCGCCGACCGGGCTCACGAGTGGGCGGACAAAAGTGACACCTATGTGACCATCCTCACCTTGCAGGCCGTGGTCCTTTTCCTCTACGGCCTCTCTCTCACCCTCAGAGGTAGGCTCAGTCGCTACGCCTTCGTCGCTGCCGGCACCCTCATCGCCGGGGTGAGTGTGATCTGGACAATTGTATCGCTCTTTTGATCAGCACACTGCGGGCTTGCGAAGGCCGGGGAACTTGGTATCCTCTCACCCCCGCCTTCTCTGACAGCGTGTCTGAAAAATGCCCGTAGTGGCGACTTGAGTCGCTAACGACCGGTGCTCTGCGGCCGAAAACGACTGAAGTCGTTACTACGAGCGCCGCCCCCCCC
>JAOZOT010000172.1 GCA_029933115.1 Anaerolineae bacterium
GCCAGGGGGCTTTTTGTAATTCCCAGCTTTGGTAACTCATGCCGCCGGTGCTAGAATATCCTCAAAGCGCCGCGAGTTGGTGACATAGACAATGGGGATAGCCTGTCCTGCCCGGGGGCTTTCTTGATAAGTCAACACTTTGAGGAACTGATTAACGGGCGGTGTAGTGAGCATTTTGATAATGCTGTCTTCAAGTTCGGGGGGCCACTCCTCTCGCATCAAGGGGAAGCTACGCGGTCCTGGCTCAATGGCCTGTACTAGATAGGTAAAGTTCTCCAGAATTAAACTCAAAGGACGGCCATCTTCGCGGCGAAAACGCAAGGTGACATGCTCGGCCACTGGGACTGCACCGGTGGCCTCCCCTCGCTCAAAGAAGATTTCAAGAATATCCGCTTCCTCGATGTAATCGTACTCAATCGCTTCCATTTATCGCTCCAGGGATTCCATGTAAGCTGGCCAGGCAGTCACCACAAAGTTGTTCTCCACTGCGCTGCCATCATCCGCTGTGGTAAAGCGGAAAAGGACTTTCACGACGATGCAGTTATACTCCGGCCAGAGATCTTCCCATCGGTTGATATAGGTGTATTTGCTGGGCAAGATGGCATCTTGTTCGCGTCGGCCACGGCGGATGGCATCCAGTACGCTGTCCAGGCGGCCGATTAGCTCCGGGTGACGATCCTGAATGTGCTCCCATCGTTCCGCCGTCAGGTAAATTTCATGGCCCCGACTGTCGCGAACACTCCATCGCTGCATTGATAGACTCCAATGGCATTTTACCACAAGCCATCTGGTTGTCAAGAATGGAAACCCGGTGCTGAGGGCTGAAAGCCCACACAGGCGGGCGGAAAGTTATGGCTTCGAATCCACGACTTTCCACCCTTCGACTTTAAGATGTTGTTGCCCAGATCGCAGATGTAGCCACCACAGGGTTCTGCATCCACCCACTGGCTGCCGTTCCAGGTGTAGAGCACGAGCGTTGACTCGTCTACCCCAACCACGTCCTCATCTTCGTATTCGATGGTAATCGTCATTTCATTGGGAAAGCTGGCTGCCAGATAGGCGGCTTCAAAGGCCGCGTAGCCTGGCATATCAGAAGGGCGACGGCCTCCCCTCGCGCCGTAGTCCCCTTCGGCGGCCTAGACACCGGCGTAAGTGCTGATATACTCATCCCACCTTATTTAGAATGTCCTCGAAGCACCGCAGATAGGAGAACAGACTGATCGGGTTCCCCCATCAAGCGACCTCTATGTGGTCCAGAGCAAAGGTGACATCGGCGGGCACCAGCAAGCCTGCCTGACCACAATTAGGACAAACAGCCTGTGGGTCGTCGCTCTCGAAGCGGAGGCCACAACAGTTCCAACAAATAAAACGGCTAGGTGCCGGACGGGTGATCACTTGAGCGTTCTCGGCCAGCGTGTTCGAACTCAATTCATCCAACGTTTTCCGGATGGCTGCCTCTGTTTCCTGAGACGAGTCATACATCACCAGATGCAGTTCGGTAATTCGATTGGCGCCACGTGAACGAGCCTCGGCCAAGGCCTGATTAAGCATGGCCCGCACCACTTCAACGTCCACAAGACCCGCTCCGCTTGCAAGTTTATTCGTCGCCTCCATCGCTCCCTTCGCAAACCGATTGAACCTGTAGAACTTTCAGCACTGCACTTTCAGCTTCGGCAGCAGCCCATCCTCAGCGTAGCTCATACCCTCCACCGTTCCTGGCAAAGACGCGCACCCCTATCCTCTGACTCACTCGGTAAAGAGCCCGGTATACATCAGGGCCAAGCTCTTCATCGTCCAGCAAGGTGGCCAAGCCCTCCGCTGTGCTCCGGTCATCACCCAGGTCTCCCAAAGCCTCCACAATCTTCAAGCGCACAGAGCGGTCCAGCTTCCGGTCCGACAGAAGAGTCAAGAACTGAGAGACCTTGGATCTATCACCAAGAGAGCGCAAAACCTCAGCAGCCTCCCTGCCCACAGGTATAGGAGTCGGAAGGTGAGGGGTGACGGTCTTCTCGCCCATAGCTTCGGCTACGGTCACTCGCACCGAAGAGTCCACCTTCTCGTTGGACAGGAGAGAGAGCAACTCAGGAGCGGTGGCTTCGTCATCCATAGCGCCCAGCACAGTCAGGGAGTCAACGATCTTCCAACGTATAGAAGGGTCTATCTTCTCGTTGGGCAAAAGGCGCAGAAGCTGAGGGATCACCGATTTATCGCCCAGGGGGCCCAAAGCACCGGCTATGCTGGCCCGCACATCGGGGTCTATCTTCTTCTTGAGCAGGATGGCCAGAAGCTGGTTGGAGATGGATGCGTCACCCGAGGCACCCAAAGTCTCGGCCACGGCCATACGCACGCTGTAATCCACCTTCTCATTGCGCAAAAGGCGCAGAAGCTTGGAGGTGATAGCGCCATCCCTTCGACCACGCTTGGAACAAGCGCCCAGGACACTCAGAGCCTCGGCCACCCGCACGCGCACTCTGTAATCTACCTTCTCGTTGGGCAGAAGGCGCAAAAGTTGAGGGACAACAGACTCGTCTTTCCGACCTGATTCAGAACGGGCACCCAGGACGCCCAGGGCCTCGGCCACAGCCATGCGCACCCTGTAATCCACCTCCTCGTCGGACAGGAGGTCCAAGAATTGAGGTATCAGGGATTGATTACCCAGAGAGCCCAGCGCGGCAGCGATGTTGGCCCGTACAGCGAAATCTATCTCCTGATCGGATAGGAGAGCCACGAGATCGGTAATGGTAGATTCATCGCCCAGAGAAGCCAGAGCCGCGGTGACCCAGCGGTGCACGGTCGAGTCTACCTTGCCGGTCGTTACGAGAGATTGGAAATAGGCAGTGATGGAAGGGTCGTCTATCTTTGCCAACACCCTGATGGCTTGCTGCCGAAGTGGCAGATGAACTTTTCCTTCCACCAACTCCTGGAGCTGCGCAATGATGCTTTCCCGCAACTCGGTCCGCTTGAGGCGCGGCTTGTTGGCCAAACAGCGCCCGGCCAGCATGAGATTGCTGCGAAAGATGTCGTCCTCCCGGCTCATGATGCCCTCCAAAAGAGGAGTAGCATCATCCAGCATCCCGGCCAGAAACAGGATCGTCCCTTCCCACCAGGGGTCGGGCACACCTTCCAGCGCCAACTCAAGCTGGCCTCTTTTGCCGATAGCTACGGCCGCAAAGTACTCCTGCCAGGTCAGGTGAGGGAAGCCATACCACCCAGGAGCCCACTCCTTGAGCAAACCGTACTGGTCACCGAGCCTCCCCAAAGCATTGGGCACCCAATCGGTCGGGAGGCCCACAGCAGAAAGACAACCGGCAGTGATCCCGCTCAAATCGTCCTCGGGGAAGCAGAGAAGCCGTCGAAGGTGAAAGTGCAAAGCCACCTCTTCCAGCAATTCGCGCTGGTGCTCGGCGGTGAAACGGGAAACTCGCTTGCGGCCTCGATGGGTCTCCCACTTCTCAAGCAGTAGCTCCGTACCACGCTTGTAGAGCCCTGCTCGCCCCTCCGGCAATTCCCCATCCTGCTCAAAGACGAAAGCTACCAGAGACAGGAGCAGAGGGTTGGCGACCAGAGCTCGGACCCAATGGTCCCGCGAGATGATTCTCTGCAACTCCCTGGCCCTTTCAGAGTTCCGACCGAACCACTTGACGAGGAAGCGTTGGACGTCATCCTCTTCCAATTCCAATATCTCCAAAGTGCGGAAGCTGGAAGCCAGGAGCCCTTTCCAACCGGCCCACCGCGAGGTGACGACCACAGGCACCCTGGGATAGCGGGCAGTCAGGACGTTGATCTGGCCGACCACGCGGCGGTAGGTAGCCTCGGCCTCCTGGGGATGACCAATGTTTGTTCCGTCCAGGCCATCCAAGAGAAGGAGCACAGAGCCTTCCTCCAGGCGTTCCTCCAGGTAAGAGCGCAGTGCCGGGGAGCCGTAGAAGGCGTCAATTTCCCTGATAATAAAATCCAAGAGGCTGGTCTGAGAGGCGGCGGCCGCAAAATGGCTCAGGGAAATCAAAACGGGGAAATCGGGCAGGTCTCTCTCTTCCGTCTCCTCCCTGCGAGAGGCGGAAGCGGCTGCCTGAAACGCCAGGTGTCTGAGCAGGGTAGTCTTGCCCGCACCGGGTTCGCCCAGCAGGGCCAAATGGCGAAATCGGGCCAGAGCCTCTCGAAGGGACATAACCCTGCCCTCCCCCTTCACCTGCGGAGAGTAGCCAGAGGAGGAGACAGCCTCTCCACCTTCCTCAACTCGAACCCGGAGGGGGATGTAGGACGTTTCCAGGTCGAAGGAGTCGGCCACATCCATGACCTTCAGTTGGCTGAGCTGGGCCATGAGCTTGTGGCGATAGGCCAGGACCAGGGTCTCGGGTTGGATTTCGGCTTCCCTGGCCTTCTGCCGCTTGGCCAACCAACTCCTCAACACCCGCCTGACGAAATAGCCAATCAGGGCCAAGAGGAGTAGACCAATGACTCCGGTGGCAACGGCCTGACGATACCCCATCTGCTGCAACCGGGCACTGACGGTTGAGATAAAAGCTGGCTCTGGAATCCGAAGCCCAGGCGAGGCCAAGACGATCAGGCCCGACAGAAAGGCTAGAGCTAAAAGCAAGGCAACGACAGGAACGTAAGTGGAGTGTCTAGGGGAATCCAAAGTAGAGCCTCCTAAATTTTGTACCTATCCTAATTTTATCTCACTTCTATGAACAGTGTCAATAGGATTTATGTACTGTCTTTTTCGAGGGTGAATTCGGCCTCGCGTTCCACAGCGGCCAAAAGCCGACTGCTATAGTAGACCAGCTTTAAAGCGGACACCTTCAGCTTTCCCAAAGGGAGGTCTTGCCAGGTCCGCAGATAACTCATGGTCTGCCGAAAGCTTTCCGTCGAGCCGCAGGGAGCCAGCACCTGACCGATGGTCACGTGGGGAGGGTATGAGCGGGGCGGGGAGACGCCGGGGATGATTTCCACCGCCCGACGCAAACGGCGCAAGAGGGGAGTGTCGTCAACGCCTATCAGGATGGCCCCGTCGGCGGTCACTGCCAGGCCCCGTAGTGAGACGGTGAAGGCCGGGGTGGCTCCGAGGAGAGCTCGCAACTCACAAGTCAGCCGCGTCCACATCTCCTCCAGTTCCGCCGGGGGAAAGGGCACCGGGCGGCTACGCCGCAGGCTATAGATGGTGAAGTGCAGGATCTCTTCCGGGAAGAAGGAGCAAGGCAGGGCCTGCTCCCAGGCAAGGCGCAACTGAGACCACACGGCGGCCGATGGCGAGGCTATCCAACGCAGAGGGTGGGCCACCAAAGTCAGCCCGTAGGCCGGCCGCTGATTGCGGGCTATGGATGCTTCCAGGCGTCCAAGGTCAAAATCGTCCAGCCTAATAGTCTCCTGCCAAACGCCGTCCAGGTCTGGGATCTCCATGACTCGCCGACTTTAGTCAGAAACCAGAGTACACCAACGATACGCTGGAGCAGATGTCACCCGCCCCGCCGGGATAGATGCCCGGAGGGAGGGACGGCCACATCACAGGTACCACAGCCACGGCATAGTCCTCAGGTGAATCAGCCAGGACGTAACCGGTCTCGGTCAGCTCTTTGAAGAGAGTCTCGCCTTGCCCTCGCCGGTCTACCAGGTCCCAGGCAAAAGCGATGAGGGCCTGAAAGCCTTTCCACAAAAGGACAGGGGCCAGTTGGATTGCGTGGGAGGGCCAGTCCTCCAGACTGCGCTGGAGGATGGCCACAACCACCACCCCCTTGGCCAGGAGGTCCGCCTCGATCTCCCGCCGCATAGCTTCCGCTGAGCCATTCCGACGCAAGATCAAGTCCACGTCGTTGCCGTGGACGTAGAGCCGTCGAAGCCCCAACCTCCGGGCCAGAGCGACAGCTCGCCGGTAACGCTGGAAGACGGCGCTTTGCCCCGGTTCTCCGTCGCCGAGGGGCACACAAAAGTCGGAGAGATTGGTGAGCAGGGCCAATTCGCTGTCGTTGAGGCCAACGCTGGATACAAAGCCGCTCATTGCCTCGGCCAGAGGAGCGATGGCTTCTTCGGGGGCTGCACCACCCAACTCCAGATGCAGGGTGGCCCCTCCCTCAGCCAAGGACCGCATCTGCGCTGCCAGTCCTTCGGCCACCAACTGCTGAGGCACTGCTCCGAGTGCGCTGAAGGAACCTTTTCGGGGGGTGAAGGTAGCCGGCGAAAGGCCACTGAGAATAAGGTAGCGATGGTCTGCGGCGATGCGCTGCACCGTCACCTCGTCAGCGAAGGCCAGGTGCAGGGTGCCGCCTTCTACCCACCAGCGCACGAACCCCGGCAGCCAGAGCCACTCGTCCCCGGCCTCCGGGGCAGAGAGAGCCACAGCCTGCCCCCGCGTAGGGTGGAGCCGTATTTGGTCCCACGGGCGCTCCCCACGCGGGGCGCGGCGAAAGATCACCCCATCAGCTTGCTCAGCCCGGACATCGCCCAGAGTGAAACCCGCCTGATAGACAAAAGCGATGCTGGAGGCCGTAGGATGGTAGAGAACGTCAATTCCCAATCCCCAATTCCGAACTCCAGAAGCTGGGGGGCTCACGACAGGGCGGTAAGTACCGGCCTTTTGGGCCGGTTGATAAACGATCTGCCCCGACTCCAGGTTCAGCCGGCGAGCCGGAGACCTGTGTCGCCGGGCCTGGGCCGGGGAGTGATACATGGTGTAGAAGCAAGCTTCTATCCCCAATTCGGCCAGAATGTCGGCGGCCACAGCGGAGGCTCCGCCCAGCACCTGGCGCAGTTGACCGGGCGGCAACCCGGCCAGGAAAGCCTCCAGTTGTTGACGCAGGGTGAGATTGCCGATAGCAGGCTTGAGAGCCGGGGGATGTTGGAAAAAATACAGGAGCGCGGCTACCACATCCAGCGGGTCGTGGACCACAGCGGAGAGGCTTCCCCCTTGTGAGTTACGGCCACTCTCAGCGCGCCGGGCGGCCTGGTCAAGAAGCTCCTCAAGGGAGAGACCCATGACCTCAGCGGCCCAGGGGAGAAGCCGGTTCAGCCCGGCCTGGTCCACCACGCGGTCCAAAACCGAGGTGAAAGCACAAAGGACAGCGGGGTGCGGTCCCAGGCCGCGCTCGAGGGGGACAGAGCCAAGACTTTTGCGGAAGCGAGCGTGCCATTGGCTGAGCAGGAGGACGATCTGGCCCAGGCCCAGACGCTCTATCATACGCTCGGTGTAGAGCCCACCATCCTGGCATAGCCGCCGCAGGAGTTCCGCCTCCTGCTCTTCAAAGGGCTGTTCACTGATCAGCCTGAGAATACGGAGTTTATCGC
>JAOZOT010000678.1 GCA_029933115.1 Anaerolineae bacterium
GGTTGTGAACCCTGCGGGAGGGTCACTCGGCCCTCACCCCCCACTCGCCTGACGGCGGGCCACCCTCCCCACCTCCACCGGCCCGCACCCTCCCGCAGGTTGTGAACCCTGCGGGAGGGTCCTCTCGGCCCTCACCCACCCCCGCCCTTCGGGCACCCCCTTCCCTCTCCCATTCTGGCGATGGGAGAGGGAAGGGGTTGGGGGGAGGGTGAGGGCCACAGTTTCCCTTTGGCGCAAGGCTGTGGTATAATCGGGGGGATGAATGAAAAGTGATGAGTGAGGAGTGAAGGGCGCACGATGGTTGAGGAGCTCAAAGCATCGGAGTTGATTACGCTGAAACAGGCAGCCGAGTATTGCGGACTGAGTGTTGATTTCTTGCGGGAGCTTGCAGGCAAAGGGCGTCTGAAGGCCCATAAGTTGGGCAATCTGTGGGTGACGACAAAGGCCGATGTGGATGAATACCTGGCCTCTCGAAAGAAAGTTGGTGCTTATCGAGAAGATATTGGGTCTTGACAATACCATGATTTCATGGTATAATGTTTCTAGCCGAACAGCCCAAAAGTAAGCGCCGCCCGCCGGTGTTCGCACCACCGAGGGGCGGCTGACCCCACCAACTGCAACGGCCAGTTGACGGGGCTGGGACCTATTATACCATAGGTTTCTGGCGCGGTCATCTTTTGCTACGTTTGTTGCAGAGGGTGGCCGCGTTTTGCCTGTGGTGCAATAGTGCCGCTTTTGGCGCTGTTCGGCCTATGCCGGACCTTGAAAAGCGAATAGGTCAAGCCATAATCGTGGTGCGAGAGGCGTGATTTGAGATTTGAAAAAGTCCCTATGCGGCCTCTTCGGCCAGCACCAGGCGAGGCACGAACACGGTCCGTACCTCGGGAATCAGTTCGATGCGGACGTAGATGACCCTGTGGCCCTCTTTCTCGCGGGCTTTACCCAATTTTCGATTCATCGCGCAGAGCTCCGGATCGCTTTGAGGCAAGAAGATGACTTTCGCATCATCTGGTATTTTGTCAACGAAATCGGGTGATTCCAACACTTCTTGCATGAAAAGCTCAAAAAGTTCATTGTTCTTTCGGAACTGCTGCTCTCTATCCATGTTGCCACCTCTCAAACCGTTCCCGATAGAACTCCCATCGTTCCTGTATGTTCCTGATAGCATAGGTGAGCGCGATGCTGTAACTCTCAAATCTCAAATGGCGAGTCTCCTGCGTCCCATCCGGCCGGCTGACATCTATATGGGGTCTACCGTGAGCAGTGTCAAAGCGGACGATGGGCTGCCATTTTCCTTTGATTCTGGCAAGGTATTGGACGGCGAACTCTACGACCTCCTTGTCCACTCTTTCGATCACGATTCGGATCTCATCGTCCGCTGTCAGCACGATTGTAAAAGTCTTTTTCCGTCTTCTCGGATCTGCTCTTTTGCTCATCAATTCCTCGCCAGGTCGGGTGAAACCAGTATAGCATCGTTCACCCGGCCTGTCAAACGAGAGGCCACTGCTCTCGCCGGATCTGCAATCCGGCGCTGAACCTTGAAAACTGAATAGCCTCACCGCCCCGGGCCATTCTCCACTCTCAGCTCTCAACTCTCAACTCTGGATCCTCCAGATTCCGCCGCGCAATCTCGATGTGCGGGTGCCCGGATGGCAAGGTCGCTTCCCAGATGGCCAGCGCCCGCTCGAAGGCGGCCCGCGCCCCGTCCAGGTCGCCCAAGGCTCGCAGCCCACTCCCCACCTCCACCGGCCTGCGAGGAGAAGGGAGGCGGCGCGGTGGGCGTCTGGGCCTCACCCTCCACCGGCCTGCGAGGAGGAGGGGGAAGGCACAGCGACGGAGACACCACCCTCCC
>JAOZOT010000173.1 GCA_029933115.1 Anaerolineae bacterium
GGTCCGCTGAGAAGCTGCTTATCTTGAAAGTGGGACACCGTCGGGATGTGTACAAATGACACAGCCCGTCTTCATCCTCTCAATACCTGCCCAGGAACAATTGCGGGTGGCATTTGAGGCCATAGGCTGAGACCCTTCTTTGCCGGGCAAGGTCTCTGACTGTCTGTAGCCCGCACCTGCGCGGTCGGGAGACCCCAGAAACAGGTTTCGGCAAACTTTGCTAACTCAGGGAAAGGACGAGAGGTCACAGTGGCTAACGAGAAAATCTTGGTCATTGACGATGATCCAGACCTCATAGAGTTGACCAGGCTGACTCTGGAGGCTAAAGGCTACCAGGTCTTCAGCGCCGCCAGTGGTACAGAGGGGTTGAAAAAAGTCAAAGAGATCAACCCTGACCTGATTATCCTGGATGTGATGATGAAACACGTTACCGAGGGGTTTCAGGTCGCCCTGGCGCTGCGGAACCCCGACCCCAAATCGGAGTATGCTCCCTATAGAAAAATACCGATCATGATATTGACTGCCATACACAGCAAGACTCCGTTACGCTTCACACCGGACGAAGAGTACCTGCCCGTGGACGATTTCGTGGAAAAGCCGCTGAAGGCCAGTGCTCTACTGCAAAAAGTGGAGAAGCTGTTGGAGAAGTAGCAGGTGCTCCTTCAAAAGTTTGAACTGCCGGGCTGCATCCAGTTGTAGCCAATGCAGCGGTTAGAATTACAGAGGGCAACCTTATGAGCACAATGTCCCCACCAAAATCTATAGACATAGCGCAGGTCATCTTGAACGCTTCCGTATTCAATTTCAGGAGGGCCAAGGTGATGGAAGACAGATTGCTGCAAGCCGTGATGGACTTTTTCGACCTGCTTGAAGCGCGAGGCATAGACTACCTGCTCGTCGGCGGCGTTGCCCTCCTGAGCTATGTTGAAGGCCGAAACACTGAGGACCTAGATCTTATTTTGAGCATGGCAGACATAAACGCTCTGGATGAACTCACCATCCTGGAACAAGACCAGGATTTTGGGCGCGCCACGTTTAGAGACTTGGGCGTGGACTTGTTGTGGACACAAAATCCGCTGTTCGATTACGTGAAACGCCATTGCGCCACCACGCTGGATTTCAGAGGGCGAAACATAGCCTGTAGCACCGTCGAAGGACTTTTGCTGCTGAAATTCTATGCATTGCCTCATTTGTACAGGGCAATGAACTTTGATAAAGTCGCCTTATATGAAACGGATATTGCTATGCTGCTTCAGAGATACTCAATTGACATAGAAGCCATTTTTACCGAACTGGAGAAGCATCTCCACGAGAGCGATATTCAATCTCTGCGTACCATCCACCGCGAAATCGAGGATAGAATCCGTAGATTCACCAATGGCCTATACGGAGATCGTTGATGAAGACACAGGGACTCATTCAGGATCTTGAACTGCTGGGTTGCATCCAGTGTGGCCGTTGCAGCGGGGGCTGTCCCATGTCCTTGCGGACCGGCCTGAACGTCCGACGACTCATCTACGAGGCCCTCATTCGTGAGACAATGGAAGTCCGCGAAAAACCCGAGATCTGGGACTGTACTACCTGCCTCACCTGCACCAAACGCTGTCCCAAGGCCCTGGACCCGGCCGGTGTAATTATCGGGATGCGCAGCGTCCTCATCGAGAGCGGCCGCATTCAGCCCACCATCCGCGATGCCTTGGAGAGCATTTTCAAGCACGGCAACCCCTGGGACCGGGGCCGGAACAAACGCTCGGAGTGGGCGGAGGGCCTGGACGTGCCTAACATCGCCGGGGTCAACGAAGCGGAGATACTTCTTTATGTAGGCTGTACCCCGGCCTACGACACCCGGGCGCAGGGAGTGGCCAAGGCCCTGGTCGCGGCGTTCCACAAGGCGGGGGTCCGCTTCGGCACCCTGGGCAACGACGAGAGTTGCTGCGCCAGCGAGGCCCGTCGCCTGGGCGAAGAGGGGCTGTTCGAGATGATGATGGAAGAAAACGTAGAGCTTTTCAAGGAATGTGGCCTGGACCGGATGGTGACCATCTCGCCCCACTGTTACAACACCTTCACCAACGAGTACCAGGGGCTGAATCTCCAGGTGCAGCACTACACCCAGTTTGTGGCCCGGCTGATTGAAGAAGGACGGCTCACTTTTTCAGGTGAAGTGAACAAGGTCGTCACCTATCATGACCCCTGCTTCCTGGGCAAGCAGAACGGCGTTTTCGACGAGCCTCGCGCCATATTGAAGAGCATCCCCGGCCTGGAGTTCAGAGAGTTCGACCGCTCCAGGGAGAGGAGTCTCTGCTGTGAGGGCGGCGGGGGGCGGATGTGGGTAGAGGCCACCACCGCCGGAGAGCGACTGGCCGAGATTCGGGTCAAGGACGCTGTGGCCATGGGGGTGGAAGTAATCGCCACAGCCTGTCCCTTCTGCCTCCTGACCATTGAAGATGCGGTCAAGACCACAGGCCACGAGGAAGAAATCCAGGTCATGGACATCATGGAATTGGTCGCGCAGGCGATATGAGGCGAGTCAGGAACTGGACACTGGCGTTTTTGCTCGTAGTGACGGCTTTAGCCGTTCAGAATAGCGAAAAGCGACTGAAGTCGCCACTACGAACCACTACATCTTGGGGTTATATGCAGCTTGTTTACAAGATATGGTGGTATTCAAAATTCGCCAGACTCCAGTCAGGAATTGTGTAGGGAGGTGAGAGAGATGTGGTACGAACGCATTTCAATTGATCCAAAGGTCTGCCACGGGCAGGCTTGCATCAAGGGGACTCGTATCCCTGTCCACCAGATCGTCCGTATGCTGGCCAACGGGGACACAATTGAGGACCTTCTTGAGGAGTATCCTTCGCTTGAACGGGAGGATATTCTCGCCTGTCTTGACTATGCTGCATCACTGGCTGAAGAGCAGGTTACACCCATTGAGGCATTGGCGAGTGTGGCATGAAGATCTTCGTAGATGAGAATATACCTTTGATGACCGTCCGGGCGCTGCGCAAGATGGGTCACGACGTGCTGGACATTCGCGGCACAGTGGATGAGGGCATGACAGATGATGCCCTCTGGGAGATGATTCAGTCAGAAAGGCGATTGTTGATTACGACCGACAAAGGATTCACACTGCACCGTGACGAGTTACATCATGGGATCCTGATTGTACGTCTTAGACAGCCAAATCGCTACAAGATTCACCAGCGAGTCATGCAGGCGATGACTCGGTTTGCGGCAGAAGAATGGCCTGGCTTGCTGGTTGTAATGCGGGATGTGGCTCAGAGTGTCTGGCGAGCTGGCGAGAAATGATCAAACATAGGAGGTGAACTTATGGACACAGTAGTCTGCGTCAAGCACGTGCCAGAGACGGCCGAAGCGGACATTGTCATCCGCGAGGACGAACGGGGCATCGAGGAGAAGGACCTGACGTTCGACATCAACGAGGCCGACAACTACGCCGTCGAGGAGGCCCTGCTCTGGAAAGAGAAATTCGGAGGCTCTGTCACCGTCATCACCGTGGGACCGGAAGACGCCAATATGACGGTGCGCATGTGCATGGCCAAAGGTGCCGACCGGGCCATCCGCCTGGACGACGAGCGTTTTGAGGGCTCTGACAGCTACGCCATCGCCAAGATCCTCCACGCTGCCCTCAAAGACATGGACTTCGACGTTGTGCTCACGGGCATCCAGGCTAGCGACGACGGCCACGGCCAGGTCGGCCCCATCCTGGCCCAAATGCTGGGCATCCCTCACGCCGCTTCGGTGGTCGAGACGGAAATCATTGAGGAGGGCAAACTGGCCAGAGTCCACCGCGAGCTGGAAGGCGGCCTGCACGAGGTGGTGGAAATCGAGTTGCCGGCCGTCCTCACCATCCAGACCGGGATCAACGAGCCCCGCTACGCTTCCATCCTGGGCATCAGGAAAGCCACCAAAAAGGAGATAGCCCTTTCGGGTCTGGATGACCTCGGCCTCGGCGAAGACGAAGTGGGCGAGGCCGGATCCAAAACCAGGCTGGAAAAGCTGTTCCTCCCCCCGGCGGGGGAGCGAGCGCAGATTCTGGAGGGCCCACCCCAGGAGGTGTCGGCCGAACTCATTGGACTTTTGAAGGACAAGGGGGTAATCTAAAATGGGCGACGTCTTTGTTCTGGCAGAGCACAGGAGAGGTGAACTCAGAGAAGTCACCCTGGAGATGCTGGGCAAAGGTCGGGAGTTGGCCGGGCAACTGGGCGGCCAACTGAAAGCGGTCCTCCTGGGCCACGGCGTTGACGCCTTCGCCAAGGAACTGGCAGACCAGGCCCACGAGGTCCTGGTGGTCGAAGATGAGCGGTTGGAGAACTTTAATTCGGAGCTCTATCAAAAAGTTCTGGCCTCTCTGCTCACCGAGCGGAAGCCGACCCTGACTCTAATCGGTCACACGGCTTGCGGCATGGACCTGGCCCCCAGTCTGGCCGCCGAGTTGAACCTGCCCCTGGCCACAGACTGCATCGGCTTCGAGTTCGAGGATGGCCGGCTGCTGGCCATCCGAGAGATGTACGGGGGCAAGCTCCAGGCCAGAGTCTCTTTCCTCGAATCTCGAATCTCGAATCTCGAATCTCAGTATATGGCCACCGTGCGACAGGCTGCTTTCCCGCTCCAGGAGCTAGAACCCCTGGGCGGACAGATTGTGGCCCTAGATTCGCCGCTGGCCGAGGAAGCCAGGCGCAAAAAGTTCATTGAATACGTTGAGGCCGCTGTAGGCGAAGTGGACATCACCCAGTCCGAGATTGTCGTGGCCGTCGGTCGGGGCATCAAAGAGCGGGAGAACCTGGAGATTGTGGAGAAGCTGGCCGAGGCCGTGGGTGGTGTCCTGGCCGGTTCCCGGCCGGTGATTGACGCCGGTTGGCTGCCACCTGAGCGCCAGGTGGGTCAATCGGGCAAAACGGTGAAGCCAAAGCTGTACATCGCCGTAGGCATCAGCGGGGCCTCGCAGCACCTGGCGGGCATGAAGGGCTCAGAGACCATCGTGGCCATCAACAAAGACCCTAACGCGCCAATCTTCAACGTGGCTACCTATGGCATCGTTGATGACCTCTTCAAAGTCGTGCCTGCGCTGACGGAGCAGTTGAGCGGCGCTTGATAGTGGTTAGGTGGCTGGGTGGCTAGTGGTTGGGTGGTTGGGTGGTTGGGTGGTTAGGTGGTTGGGTGGTTGGGGGTAGGAGTTCGATGAGACCGAAGGTTGGGGTATACGTCTGCCATTGTGGAATAAACATCGCCGGCACGGTGGATGTGGAGGCAGTGACCGAGTTCGCTCGGCAGTTGCCCAATGTGGTCGTGGCCAGAAACTACCAGTACATGTGCTCCGACCCAGGGCAGGCGCTGATTAAGCAGGACATCGCGGAACTGGGGCTTGACCGGGTGGTCGTCGCTGCCTGCTCACCACGGATGCACGAACCGACCTTCAGGGCTGTGGTCCAGGAAGCGGGGCTCAACCCTTACCTCTTCGAGCAGGCCAACATCCGGGAGCAGTGCTCCTGGGTCCACGAGGAGGGGGCAGACACCACCGGAAAGGCCATGCGCCTGGTGGCCGCGGCTGTGGCCAAAGCTTCCCTTTATGAGCCGCTGGAGGAGAGAGAGGTAGGGGTCATCCCCGCTGCTCTGGTCATAGGCGGGGGCATCGCCGGACTGAAGGCTGCCCTGGACATCGCCGAGGCGGGCTATCAGGTCTATTTGGTGGAGAGGGAGAACCACCTGGGTGGACACATGGCCCACCTTAACAAAACCTTTCCCACTCTAGAGAGCGCGGCCGAGCTGTTGTCGCAGACTATATCCCAGGTTCGGGAGCACCCCAACATCAAAGTCTTGACCGCCTCAGAAGTGATCGAAGTGGAGGGTTACGTCGGCAATTTCACGGTCAGGGTGAGTCGACGGGTCAGCGAGTCAACGAGTCAGCGAGTTGGCGAGTCAGCGGGTCAGCGAGAGATAGCCCTCGTTAACTCCTCACCCGACGACTCGTTGACTCTTGAGGTAGGAGCCATCGTCGTGGCCACCGGCTACGAGCCGTTCGACCCCCGGCTGAAACCCGAACTGGCCTACGGAATCTACGACAACGTCATCACCAGCCTGGAGTTCGAGCAGCTTTCTTCTCCTTCTGGTCCCACCGGGGGCAAAATCGAGGTCAACGGCCAACAGCCCAAAGACGTGGTCTTTATCAAGTGCGTGGGCTCGCGGGACAAGAACCTGGGCAACGAGTATTGCTCCCGGGTGTGCTGTATGTACACGGCCAAGCAGGCTTACCTGGTGAAAAAGCAGATACCCGACGCCAACGTGACCATCTTTTACATGGACGTGCGCGCTTTCGGCAAGGGCTTTGAGGAGTTCTACGACCGGGTGCGGATGGAGGGTATCCGCTATCGGCGCGGCAATGCCTCTGAAATCTACCGCAAACGCGACCCCAACGTAGGACAAGGCAGGCTGGTCGTTCGGGTAGAGGATACCCTCCTCAGCGAGACCCTGGAGGTGGAAGCAGACCTGGTGGTGCTGGCGGTGGGCATGGTGCCCCGCCACGACGCTAAAGATGTAGCCAGCCTGCTGAAGCTCTCCCGCTCGCCGGATGGGTTCTTCCTGGAAGCCCATCCCAAGCTGCGCCCCATTGACACTACCACCGACGGCGTGTTCCTGGCCGGAACCTGCCAGGGCCCCAAGGACATCACCGACACCGTGGCCCAAGCCAAAGCCGCTGCCTCCTCCGCCCTGATCCCCCTGTCGCGTGGCCGGGTGAAGGTAGAATCCATAATCAGCGTTGTGAACCAGGAAATCTGCTCCGGCTGTGGCATCTGCGAGGAGTTGTGCGCCTACGGGGCCCTCTCCCTCCATCCCTGGAAGGGTGTCATGACGGTCAACGAGGTTCTGTGCAAAGGCTGTGGAGCTTGCGCAGCAGCTTGCCCTTCGGGAGCGATGACTCTGAGCCACTTCACCCACGACCAGATCCTGGCTCAGATAGACACTCTGGTGGTGTGATGGGATTGGTTTCTGAGACTCGGTAGATCCTAAATTGCTCTGAGGGGATTGCCAAATCCCCGTTTCTGGTCTGGATCTGGCGATCCAGGCCGGGCAAAATTGGATCTACTGAGACTTTACCGGACACTTTTGATCGCTTCAATTTTGCCCGCTGCTCCCGCCAGATTGCAAATCCGGCGGGAGCAGGTGGGTAGTTACTGCCTGCCTCCGACCGGCACGTTCACCGGGCAGACCATCACCTACACCTACGCCGTCAGTGACACCACTTCAGGTGTAGA
>JAOZOT010000679.1 GCA_029933115.1 Anaerolineae bacterium
GTGTGGGAACATGCCCCACCCGATCACTTGCCCACGTTTACGTGCGGACTTGCCCGTAGATGTAATCAAGATATGGTATCCAGTCTCGATAAGGGTTTCCAGGGAGCGCTGAGTTGACGCTGAGTTCAACTCCGGTTTATATTATACCTCCGGTCGGTATGTTGGGCAAACCGACCATCTTTTACTCCCACGTCACGTCGCCATAGAGCCGATCTGGTCGGGGCTTTTGCAGAAAAGCTTCAAAGGCTGGACGCTCCCGGCCTACGGTGGTCGCTGCCCCGTGACCAGGGTGGAGCTCGGTCTCATCGGGCCAGGTGAAAACCACTTCTTGTAACGTGGCCAGAATCTGCTCAAGGGCCTCCGGGCTTGCACTGTGACCTGGCCCGCCGGGAAAGATGGTGTCACCCACCAACACACGCTCATCTAGGATCAGGCAGACGCTGCCCGGTGTGTGGCCAGGGGTGTGCACCACCCGCAGTTGACAGTCTCCCCACTCCAGGACGTCACCGTCTGCCAAGTCGAAATCGGCGTCCACCCCGAAGCGCCGCGCATCGGCCGGATGGACGCCCAGAGGCGCCCCCGTGGCCTCCCGCACCTCAGCCAGGGCTCCCACGTGGTCCATGTGGGCGTGGGTGAGGAGGATGTATCGCACGGTGGTGCCCTCTACCTCACGCAAAATCCGTTCCCCTTCGGCGGCCGGGTCAACGATGACGCTCTCCCCACCGATGGGACAGACCAGAATGTAGCAATTGGTATCATAAGGACCCACAGCCAACCTTATGAGCTTCACTCGAACTTTTGCCTTTCCCATAAGTTTCCCCCTCTCTTACTTTTAACACCTAAATGGCGCTAACGTTTCGGCACTTCAGTTGGGGTGGTGTGAAAATTAACGGATTTGACAACACCCTCTCTTTAGCATATACTGTGCACGAGAGCTCGACTAGAGGAGAAGGTGAGACAATGGATATAAACGAGGCTCGCCAGATGATAGGAGAGATCCTGGAGAAGATCATCACTGAATATGCTCCCCAAAAGGTTATTCTCTTCGGTTCTTATGCCTATGGTCATCCCGATGAGGAAAGCGATCTTGCTCTCCTCATTATCAAAGATACCGACAAGCGTCCTATTGAAAGGTGGGTGGAGCTCAAACGACTTCTGAGGGACCACACTCGCATAATGTCTGTATCCCCCTTTGTCTACACCCCTAAAGAGCTTGAAGAGAGGCTTGCCCTTAAGGACTTCTTCATCCAAGAGGTATTGGAGAAGGGAGAGGTGCTCTATGGGTGAAGAGTTGAAGCAAGCAGCTATGGAGTGGTTTGAGCGGGGAGATCGGGATATCGAAACCGCTCAGTTGCTTTATGACGAGCAAGGTTACACCGATATGATAGCCTATCACATTCAGCAGGCCATCGAAAAGTATCTGAAAGGGTATCTGGTTCTTAAGGGGCAACGCCCACCGCGCGTTCATGAGTTGGACACTCTGCTCAACATTGTATCAAAAGCAGAGCCCGACTTGTATTCTCGCTACATTGACCTCTGTGAGAAAGCCACCAGATACTATTTTGAGGAACGCTATCCTCCAGGACTACCAGCCGGATACAGCCGCGAGGAGATAAAGGCAGATCTTGACTTGGCATGGCAATTGGTAAAGGCGATCCGGGCAAAAGCACGGTTGTGACAGCGTGTCTGAAAAATGCTCGTAGTGGCGACTTGAGTCGCTAACGACCGGTGCTCTGGGGCTGAAAACGACTGAAGTCGTTACTACGAGCGGCGCCCTCTGAATTTTCAGACACGCTCTAAGCCTGTTTTCCGCACCTTAAAAACGAGATAGAAGGCTGAATTGGACAGAG
>JAOZOT010000680.1 GCA_029933115.1 Anaerolineae bacterium
TTGCCAAATCCCGTCCCCGCCCTGGAATCTCGCCGGGAAATCGCCGGATTTGGCAATCCGGCGAGAGCGGGTGGGACAATTATTTTTCTGGAAAAGCTCAAGCGGGTAAAGGGAAGCACAGATCCTGCCTCCTCCACCCGCTTGTTTAGCTTACAGAGATGTGGTTGGTAGTCATGGGAGACACCTTGGGTATCCTTACTTGCCGTACTTCTCCCTCTCCGCAGCAATGAATTCGGCGAACTCGGGATCCGAAGGACGCATCAAATTGTCCAACTCGCTCAAGTCATCGGCCTTGATTTTGACCAGCCAACCTTCATCGTAAGGGGATTCGTTGACCAGGGTAGCCTCCCACTCTATCTCCTCATTGGCCTCGACGATCTCGCCGCTGACCACAGCCTTGACCCGGCCGACCCATTTGCCCGACTCCATGGACATGAAAGGCTTACCTTGCTCCACTTTGCGGCCGGTGCGGGGCACCTCGACATAGACAAGCTCACCGGCCAGGTCTTGTCCCATGTCGCTCATGCCCTGGACGACGACGTCTCCCTCGACGCGGCCCCAGTTGTGCTCATCGTCATAATACAGGTCGTCAGGGAATTCGTACTTGCCAATTTTCACTTTGTTGCCTCCTCTCTGATGTGAGCTCGTGCAGCGAAGCCCGGGGAGCCTGAAGGGTATCCATGGCTAATGGCCGATAGCCGATGGAGGGTCGGCCTCCCACCCGGTGGAGGAAAAAGGGAACGTGTGGAGGGACACCCCCCGCACCCCCCGACCTGCTGCGCAAGCCTGATGCGGCTAGCCAAATGACAGGACCTCATGTCCGCTCCCATGGCCTCGTTGACGGCCGGACAACCAACCACGTTGTCCTTCAGACAACCCCTATATCCAGCTAGAAAGATTTTAATACTAATTTCCCCAATTGTCAAGCCCAATCGTGCTATTGTTCACAACCGGGATTATTCCGGCCGAAAGCGTGGGGTATACCCTCCCGCAGGTTGCGAACCCTGCGTGAGGGTCACTGCCAGAAGCGCGTTATAAGGAGACAGGGAAATGAATGGGCCTCTGCTCGTGATTTCGGTAGTTTCAACAATATTGATGCTTGGGACTGTTCTCTACGCCCTCAGGTTAGCAAAGCTCGCCGGCACCAGATGAAGGTTGACAAGTACGAATACCCACCAGGTCTCTATACGATCAGCATCACTCCTACGCCCGCCTGGAAGAGGACCTTGTCGTCCAGGGCGTCACCGATCTAGCCCAGGGAATGCTGGGAGAGATTCTGTACGTGGAGCTTCCCTACATCGGCCGGAAGGTACGGCAGGGCGACCGACTTCTCTCGGTACAGCCCCTGCACGGGTTGATGCGAGCGCGGCGAATTCACGCTACCGTCTCGGGCGAGGTAGTGGCCGTCAACCAGGAACTGGCCGACAACCCAAACCCGGTCAACAGTGGCCCCTCTGTGGCCGATGCGCTGAAGTCTGCCCCACCCACATTGACACGCACTCTTTGTGGCTCGATCTGCGCCAACGGATGGTCAGAGCCGGCCTGGCCCCTGAGATCTTTGAGCGAGTGCGCCACATCCTCGCAACCAAGCACAATGTCTCCGACCTCCCCAACGACACCCGCCTGATGTGGAGCGAGCGACTAGACACCATCCCCGAGGGCCTGGCAAACAAAAAAAGAGCCAGGGTGCTCTACTTCGTAGGCTGTGTTGGCTCCTTCTTCCCTATGGTTCAGAACGTGCCGCGCTCCATGGTGCGGATCATGCAAGCGGCCGGGGTTGACTTTACCACCCTCTACCACCAGCTCATTAGTTTTGTGAGCAACTGTCTACGAGGGCAGTCACCGCCTC
>JAOZOT010000174.1 GCA_029933115.1 Anaerolineae bacterium
CGTCAAAGGAGCGTCCACATGAAATTGAGATGGTACGGCCTGCTAGGCTTGGTCATTGTAATCTGTGCCGAGATCTTGCTCTTCCTGAGAGTGGAACTGGTCACTATCTGGTTCACGCCCATCGTCTGGACAGGGTACATCCTGTTTGTAGATAGCCTGGTGCTCAGGCTCAGAGGAGAGTCGCTGATTCACAACCGCCGAAAAGAGTTCCTCATGATGCTCTGGCTGTCCATCTTTTTCTGGCTGGTGTTCGAGGTCTACAATCTTTTTCTCAAGAATTGGTATTATGTCAATCTGCCACCCCAAGCCTGGCAGCGCAACCTGGGCTACGGTTGGGCTTTCGCCACCATATTCCCTGGCATCTTTGAGACGACGGAGCTTCTGGAAGCTCTTTTCCCCTTCCACCGCATCCGCAGGCCCCCGTTCCGCTTCTCCGACTTTTTGTTGAGCCTGTCCGTCGTGGTCGGTGTGCTCTATGTGGTTGTGCCTCCGCTCCTGCCCTACCACATCGCCCGCTATCTCTTCGGCTTCGTGTGGCTGGGGTTCTTCTTCCTGGTGGACCCCCTCAACATGCAATTGGGGGCGCCTTCGATTCTGAGGGATTGGGAAGAGGGTCGGCCAGGCAGGACCTACGCCCTGTTGCTCGGCGGCTTCGTCTGCGGCATCTTGTGGGAGTTCTGGAACTATTGGGCGCGCACCAAATGGATCTACGCCGTGCCCATCCTCTCCGAGATCAAAGTCTTTGAGATGCCTGTCCTGGGTTTTCTCGGCTTCCCCCCTTTCGCCGTAGAGTGCTATGTCCTCTATCACCTGGCCAAAAAGGCGTTGCGGGGAGATGTGATGTGGAAATGAGTGGGAAACTGAGCAAGAGGACAAAGCGAACGATCACCCTCGCCATTGTGCTGACCATCGTGGCTCTTTTCAGCCTGGTTGGTCGCATCCCGGCCCAGGGCGGTTCGCTGACCTTTATGGTGGTGGGGGATACCAGAAGTGACCACGCCGCGCATCAGATGGTCGTGGACAAGATGCTGGAGGTGGGGCCGCCGCCCTTTTATCTGCACACCGGCGACTTTGTAGAAGACGGCTCGGATATGTCGCAGTGGGATACGTTCCTCGACATCGAGCGCGACCTGATGGCGGTCTCGACCCTCTACCCATCAATGGGGAACCACGAAAGGAACCACCAGAATTACTTCGACGTGTTGAGCCCCCCAGGCCCCTGGTACTCTTTCGACAGCGGCGACGCCCACTTTGTCTGCCTACAGGTGGATGGCTACGGCAACTACGCCCCCGGAGGAACTCAATACGAATGGCTGGTCAATGACTTGGCGGGTACATCGAAGCCGTGGAAGTTCGTCTTCTTCCACATCCCACCCTATAGCTCTGGCGGGCACGGTAGCGACCTCAACGTGCGCCAGACGCTGAGCCCGCTATTCGAGCAATACGGCGTGACCATCGTCTTTAACGGTCACGATCACGACTACGAGCGGAGCGTGGCCAACGGCGTGACCTACATCGTGACCGGTGGCGGGGGCGCGCCTCTGTATCCGAAAGCACGGGACAATCCGGCCAGTGTCTACTTTGCCCGCGCCTACCATTTTGTGCAGATCACCCTCTCCGGCAACACCCTCTACGGTGTGGCTATCGAGCCCGATGGAACCGAGTTCGACCACTTTACCATCGTGTTGGAGGGGGCAACGCCGACAGCCACCCTGACGCCGACGCTCACAAAGACACCTACTGAGACCTCAACGTCCACAAGGACGGCTACGCCTGTAGGGGCGTCGGGTGCTCAGCGGATTTACCTGCCCCTTATCATGAAAGCCTACGATAGAGGACGTTGAGGTCGCTGCAACGGGAGGAAACCCACAGCCCACGATTCACGACTCGTGAATTCGCAACTTGAGCCCCTCGACCTCGTGGCGCATCCCCTCCAGGCGGACCCGCTGGATGAGCAACGCCACATACAGAAGGGTGAACGCCCCCAAACAAAACAGGAAAGTGCTCAGCATCCGTGGGGAACCGCGCAGGCCTCCGCTGCCAAAGACGATAGGATGAGCAATGCCCTGACCCCACCAGCGCACAGCTCCGAAGACGATGGGCACGTCCAGGAAACCCACTATGCCCAGCACAGCCGCCAGACGAGCCCGCCGCGCTTCATCATCCACGGTATTGCGCAACATCAAATAGGCGAAATAGATCAGCCACAGCACGGCCACTGTGGACAGCTTGGGGTCGGCCCACACCCACCATACCCCCCAGGTAGGCTTGGCCCACAAAGGGCCGGTAGTGACGACCATGGTCGTGAAAACCAGCCCAATCTCCACCGATGAGAGAGCCAGGACATCCCAATGGCGTCCCCCTTTCCAAAGGTAGGCGATGCTGGCTACAAAAGTCACAAAAAAGGCCAGGAAACCCACCCAGGCCGAAGGCACGTGGAAGTAAAAGATACGCTGTGCGATCTGGGCTGCCCCCACCAAATTGGCGGCCGGAGGCGCATAGACCAAGGCCAGGTAGAGGGCAACCAGCACAGCCAGAGCGGTGACGCCGTTCAGAACATTGCTCGCTGCAAAACTACGCGTGTTCACACAACCCTCCTTTTCCTAACCACCCAACACCCAACCACCCAACCACCTATCCCCCCACCCACCTAACCCACCTACTCTTCCACCACATACTCGAAAGTCATGTAAGACACCGTCAAGAAAATCACATCAAAGCCGACCAACAAATTCAGCCAGTTTCGCATCTCCGAAAGGGGCTGACCGTCGAGGAGGCCACCGGTGATCTTGACGGCAGCGATCATCAGCGGCACCACAATGGGGAAAAGCAGGATGGGTAACATGACCTCCCGGGCACGGGTGTGGACAGCGATGGCAGAGAACAAAGTGCCCACTCCGGCAAATCCCACAGTCCCCAGGACAATGACCAGAATCAGAGCTGGGCTGAAGAGGGGCGGGTTGAACAAAATCCAGAAGATAGGCAGGACAATGGCCTCGACCACCGACATGAAAATCAGGTTGCCCAACATCTTGCCGAAGTAGATGGCGCTGCGGTCTACCGGGGCCAGCAAGAGGCCCTCCAGGCAGCCCTTGTCCTTTTCGAGGATGAAGGAGCGGTTCAGGCCCAACATACCGGCGAAGGTAAAGGCCACCCACAGCACCCCCGGCGCTACTTGCTTGACGTTGGCCACGCGCAGCTCGAAGGCAAAGTTAAAGATGACGATGACCAGCAAAGCAAAGACGAACATCGAACTGAACATCTCTTTGGTGCGCAGTTCGGCGATGATGTCCTTGTGGACGATGGCCAGGATTTTGTACAGCATCTTTCAAACTTCACCGGGTTTGAAAACATTCAGCACCGGAATGCCATCACGGGTCATCCGCTCGACAGTCGTCCTGACCTGTTCATACTCTTCTTCTGCGTACACGTGTGGCTCAAGGCGGCGGATGTCCAGTGTCCGTTTGACCAGCGCATAAGCATCCTCACGGGGCACACCGGTATAAATAACGAGCAGGTCAATATCACTGGCGACTGTTTGTGTGCCTTTGGCGTAAGAGCCGAACAGCACCACCTGTTTCAAGGGAAGCTTCCCTTGCAGCACCGGCATGCGCCGGCGCAGCAAAACCAGCAAGCCTTCACGACTGAAGGGTGGATAAAAGACTCTCACAGAATCTGCACTTCGCTCCATGGGCTCACCAGCCTTTGATCGCCGAAGGGTAACTGCTCACTTCAGGGCGCCCCTGAGTCGCCGAAGCCCCCCATGGCCAGAGTTCGTAGTGCGCCCTGCAGGGCGTTTCTGAAGCGCTGAAGCGCTCACTATGAGCATTTTTCAGACGCGCTGTCCACCTAGATGCTCCCACGCACAGAGCGGTAGTATACCTCTCGGAAGCTGTCTGCATCCAACGCGCTTTTGTCGGCCTGATAAGCGATCCGCCCCCCGACCAGGACGGCCACCCGATCCCCCATCGAAAGCCCTCGCTCCAGATTGTGGGTGGTCATCAACACCGTGCGACCCTCCGCGCCAACGGTGGCCAGCAGCTTGTGCAACATCTCAGCAGCGTGCTGATCCAGGCCCGTGTCCGGCTCATCCAGGAGTAGGACCGAGGGCCGGTGCAGAATGGCCCGGGCGATGGCCAGGCGCTGCTGCATCCCTCGTGAGAAGGTGCGCACCGGGTCGTGACGCCAGCCCTCCAGACCCACCTGCTGCAATACCACCCCAATGCGGTCCTCCAGGTTGGGCACATCGTACATCCGGCCATAGAAACGCAGATTCTCATCAGGTGTCAGATCACCGTAGAGCAAGGTCTGATGAGAGACCAACCCCATGCGTCTTCTTATGTCAATGGATTCGTCAGTCAGGTCTAAACCATCAATCAGCACTGTGCCGCTTGTGGCTTTGCTCAAGGTGGCCAGGATGCGGATGAGAGTGGTCTTGCCTGCCCCGTTGGGGCCTACCAAGGTCAGGAATTGGCCGTCGGCCACCTCCAGGTCTATGCCTTTGAGAACGGCCTTGCGCCCAAAGGATTTGACCAATCCTCTGATTTCTATCATCGCCTTCCCGGCCCCTACCCTTTATCGCCGGCCCCTTTGGGTTGCCGCTTGAGCAGAGGATAGCTCAAGGCAAAGCCAATGGCCAGGACGACCAGTCCCAGAGCAACCCAGCGCAAGAACGACCGATCTTTTGCCGGAGACGGTTGGGCAGACCTAGCCTCTTCTGCCGGCGAACCGGAGAAGTGCAAAGTCAGACGCTCGCCTCTGCCCAAATTCTGTCCGGTCAGGTTCAGATAGCTCTGCCCCTGCACTCCCCGCGAACCCTCCAGGGTCAATTGCTCGCCGGTTACATCCACTCCTACGTCGGCTACCAGGACATTGATAGCCTTCAGCGGGTAGGGGATTTCCCTCGTCAGATCATAGCCGGTGGGGTCGTAGGGAAGAGAATAGCTGAACATCAGTCGCCCTGAAGCCTGACCCGGCGGCAGAGACCAGGTGTCCACAAAACCACCGTCGGTCTCAAAGAAACGTTGGCCCAATTCTCCACCCTCCAAGGTTAACCCCTCCGCCTCAGGGGGGAGAGACAAGCGCAGCGTTCCCCGTTGCCCTTCCGCCACCTCCTCCGCACCGATGTAGATTCTGTCGCTGCTGTTGTTAAAGATGTACAATTCACCCACCGCCAGGCTATCTTCCTGAAAGTCCACAAAAATGTGAGCCCGCTCGATGCTGACCACCTCATCGCTCTCAATAGACTCGTAGACCCGGATGGGGATGGATAGAGTGGTTTCTCCTTCGGAGAAGGTGAGCAGATCGCTGCCGTATTCTACCCCCTGGTAGTCCAGGTGAAGTGTGTAGACGCGGTCGGCCTCGGTGCTCAGGCCCTCAAAGCGGAAACGACCCTCAGCGTCAGTGGTGGTCGTCCGCGGTGTTTGCTCTTCCATGCCCACAAAAACGTGCAATGTGATTGTCAGGCCTTCCATTGAGCCGGCGTCGGCAGTGCCGTTCACCACCTGGCCCTCAATGACCCCCTGGCCCTGAGCGAATATGCGGGCCGAAACCAGACAAAAACCAAGAACCAAGAGTATGGTTGAAACGTAAACTTTTTTCATTCTACCCATCCGCTTCTTCTCCAGCCAACCTGCCCAGGGCTCGGTCCAACTCTGCCTCTTCGCGGTCGGCGTGAGCCCTCTTGCGCCCCGATGGCCACATGGCCACAACCGCCCCCACAAACAGCAGCCCGCCACCGATCCACAACCAGTTCACCAAAGGATTGATCACCAACTGGAAGCTGGCCAACCCATCTTGCTCCAGCCCTCCCAGAATCACGTAGAGGTCCTCTTTGAGGCTGCTACGGATGGCCACTTCGGTCACCCAGGGGTGTTCGAGGAGCCAGTGGTTGTTCTTCTCGGCCACCAAGGTAGCTATCCTCTGACCTGCTTTGTACACGCCCAAGGTGGCCGCGAATCTTATCTTGCTCTGATAAGTCTCAGGATTGGCGTTCAGCACCTCTATCTCGTAATCCTCGTATTCCAGAGTATAGTCGCCGATGGCAGTTTCCTCGCCCGGTGTCAGAGAGACCAACCATTCATTCTTGTAGAAGGAGGAGCCGGTCACTCCGATGGCGATGAGGACAATGGCCAGATGAACGATGTAGCCCCCATAGCGCCGTCGGCCCTTGGCCACCAGACGCCCCAAGGCAACCAGGTAGCCCTCGCCCTTTGTGCGATGGCGGGCCATCAGGCCCCGGTAGAACTCGGAGGCGATGGTGACGATAACAAAAGCGCACACGGCAAAGGACAACAAGGCATAAAGCTCCCTGACGCCCAATGCAAAAAGGACAACAGCCACGACACAAGCCAAAACGGCCTGATAGACAAGTCCACGCCAAAGCTTATCGGCCGTGGCTCTCCGCCAGGCGAGGATGGGACAAACTCCGACGAGCAGCACCAGAGTCACAGCCAGAGGCCCAGAGGTCCGATTGTAGAAAGAGGCATCGAGAGCAACCCGCTCGCCCCTGGCGATGAGGGTCAGGGTAGGAAAGATCGTACCCAGGAAGACAGCCAGAGCCATCCCACAGAAAAGAAGATTGCCCAAGAAAAAGCCGGATTCGCGGGAGAGCAGGGATTCCAGTTCGCTGTCGCCGGTCAACTGCGACCGCCGACGGTACAGGAGGGCCAAGGGGCCGAACAGAGCAAGGGCCATGAAAGCCACAAGATAATAAGTGATAGGCAGCGCGCTGCTGGCAAAGCCGTGCAAATCGGAGAGGATGACCCCGCCTCTGGTTACAAAGGTGGCAAAGATGCACAACACAAAGGTCAAAATGGCCAGCACCATGTTCCAGACCTTGAACATGCCCCGCCGTTCCTGCATCATGGCCGAGTGTAGGAAAGCCGTGCCCACCAGCCAGGGGATCAGCGAGGCATTCTCCACCGGGTCCCAGGCCCAGTAGCCGCCCCAGCCTAATTCCACGTAAGCCCACCAGGCTCCCAAAAGGATACCGATGCCCAGAGCCAGCCAGGCAAATAGACTCCAACGCCGGATACCTCGCAACCAGCCGGCGTCCAGCCGGCCCGTCAACAAGGCAGCCACGGCGAAAGCAAAGGGCACAGTGTAGCCCGCGTAACCCAGGAAAAGAGTCGGCGGGTGGAAGATCATGCCCGGATTTTCCAGCAAAGGCAACAGCCCTGCCCCTTCTGTCGGTCTCATGGGCAACGTAGTGAAAGGATTGCTGACAGTGACGATCACCAGGGCGAAGAAAGCCT
>JAOZOT010000681.1 GCA_029933115.1 Anaerolineae bacterium
GAGGGTTGGACAAGGTTTAGCCGGTTACGAAGTGGTTACGAGGTGGTTACGTTCAAGCGTAACCGGGTTACGCTGGGCTGAAAGCGGCACAACGCCATTCCAGGCAAACTGAAATCGAGGTGATCACTCCACAGTGCGGTCAGGTAACGTGGCAGCACGCCGGTTAGCCTTCTTTTGACGGACGCGCTGCAAGGCCCGCAGGTTGATCAACACGTAGATCAGGGTGTTTTGATTGGCAATAGCCGCTCCGTTGCGGATCCTGGGACGCTCGATGCCCAATTCGACGGCCTGGGAGTTAATGCGTTCGTTGGCTGTACGTTGCTTGTAGACCTGCTTGTAGATCTCGCTATCACGGTCGACCTGATAGCGGATACGGGCACCGATGCCGGTGGGGATGGTGGTGGTACAACCTCCCTTGGGCCATCGCTTGTGATTGATGGGACAGGTCCGGCCGGTCACCTCCGGAAAGAGTAGCGGACAGACGTAGCGACCGCGCTCGTGATGGACGAGGGTGGTCTTGGACCAGAAGGTGTACCTGAGAGGCATGGACAGGCCCGCTTTGCACAGGGGCCAGCCGTTTTCATCGAAGGTGAGCTTGTGACCACCCCGCTGGGAGAAGGGAATCGCGGCGAAGGCGCTCTCCCAACTCGACTCCCCATCGCGATGAAAGTGCTCATACACATAGAAAGCATCGAAGGCCGCATCAAAGGCGCCAAACCAGGGGCGAAAGCCCAAACGACGCTCCACATCGGCCATCAGGGGGAAGAAATAGGAGACATCGGGTTGGTCGAAGGGCTGGGTGAGTTCGGCCAGGACGAACTCCCCCCAGTGGAGTACCTTGGTGGCCACGACACCGGAAGCATAGCCCCAATAGTACTCCCCAATGGAGACGGTATTGGCCGGAACCGGATTGTCAGGAGGCGTGGGCGGCGGCTCTTTCGAAGAGGCCCGTTGATTGCGCCGCCGCTTGCAGCCCAGGCGACAATCGGGATCGCCGTTGGGCTGGCGGTTCTTGTCGAAGCGCTCACTGTCCTTGAGATAGGCTTTGGGGTTGTTCTCCTTGACCCACGCAATGATATGCTTGGTGTCCAGAGAGATGCTCTGCCCGAAGTCATCCACCTCGCTATGGAGTTCCGCCTGGAGCAGCCGAACGGTCTCGTCCAGCAAGAACTGCAGGCTGGCATTGGGAATGCGGCGTAGCATGCGAGTGAAATGACGCTGGGTGGGAAGACTGGCATCAACATCGAACCCCCAAGGGTAAGCGGACGAAGACACCAGGGGAAAACCCAGGATCCAGGTGAGGGCCGGATGGTCCACCAGATACTGCCGTAGGGTGGACATGTAAGACAGTTGCTGATCCAGCTTTACCAGGCAAGCGGCGACAAAAGGCCCGAAAGGCATGGTCGGCATGCCCCAGTCGGTTTCCAAGTCCCGCTCTGGAAAACGGTGCCAGGCCGGTGGGCCCAGCAAGCGCAGGTAGCGCATGGCGATAGAGGATTGACGCACGAAGGGGGGCAAACCGGTGGGGTTGAGCGCCAGGTGATGCAGATCAGGACGCTGGAGAGGCAGGCTGCGCTGGGTCATGAGCCACCAGCAGCGCGTGGGAAGCTGTCTTAGAGAGCGAAAATGTGATACAATAGGGGTACTCGTCATAGTTTTCTCTCCTTTCCAGGCTGGAATGACGTTGCGCAACGTGAATTTTAGCCCAGGAGGGAAAACCTGGCGAGTTCTGAGGTGAGCGTAACCAGCTTCTGAGGTGGTTACGCTGCAGTGTAACCACCTCGTAACTGGTTTGCGAGAAAAACTCGCGGAGCGTAACCAGCTTTAGGCCGGTTACGCTGCTAAG
>JAOZOT010000175.1 GCA_029933115.1 Anaerolineae bacterium
ACTTTGCCGCAGGAAATCGCGTCGGGTAAGACGTTTCTTTCTCAACAGTTCGTCAGACTTGGCCATCTTCATCCTCCTTTTTCTCCAGGGGAATTATCCGATCCCACCCGCTGAGGCATCCGTCACCAGGCTCTCAGGCTCTGATAACGGACCCTCGCCTGATAATCCGCTGAGAGTTCTTCTTTCAACCACCTCCTTCCATTTGGCCTGTCGCATCCATGACAGCGAACCTCGCTCCTTCCCAAAGCAGTTGAAGCCACTGCTAGGCACATTGCCCAGACAGGCGCTTAAATCAACCACCTCCTTCCGCTAACCAATGCCCTGCTGAAGGCCCTCCAGATTTCGTTGCACACGCTCATATCTCACAGCCGACCGAACTCGCTCAGGAGTTCTTCCACGGTCTTGCCCTCTTTAATTCGCTTTCTGGTCTCTTCCTCCTTGGCTGCCTGGGCACGCGCCCTCTCCAGCACCTCTCCTGCCTCCTCTTGAGGTACTACCACTACCCCTATCTCATCGGCCAAGACGATGTCGCCGGGGTTAACGGGCACACCGCCACAGGTAATAGGAACGTTGACCTCGATGGGCTCCATGCGTCCCGAATAAGGGGAGTGGGTTGAGCGAGGGACGATAGCCCTGGTGCAGATGGGGAAGCCCAAAGCCTTGATCTCATCGGTGTCACGGATGGCGCCATCAACGACGGCGCCCACCACCCCTTTCTGTTGACAAAGACCGGCCATCAGGCCGCCCCAGATGGAAGTTTCGGTATCGCCGCAGGCATCCACAACGATGACATCGCCCTCACCAGCCACTTTGAGCGCATCGAGGCAATCCACCAGGTCGCCCGAATAGAGCTTGACCGTCAAGGCCACTCCCACGAAACGAGCGTCGGTGATGAGCTTGATGGCACTGTGCATCACCCCAGCGCGCTCCTGGGCATCGGCCACTACACAAGAGGGACTGAAAATCTTGAGCAAGTCTCTGAAGCCTTGTAACACCTCAGGATCGGGTTGCGTCTCTCGCCGGTTGATAACTTTTCTCATAGCCTTTCCTCGTCAATGAGTTGCATCCATTGCGCCGATGTGCCCTTTCACCGAAGGGCATCATTCCGGCCTTGCTCCCGGTATCCTAGCCGGATAGAGATGGTGCGCGCCGTCTGTAGTATTTTATTAATGAGAGCCTGATTCGTGGTCACCGGATTCAGGCGATGGGCGGTGCCCGACACGCTGATGGCTGCCACCACCTTGCCGCTAAAATCACGCAGCGGAGCGGCAATACAGCGTATTTCCGGCTCGTGCTCGCCCAGGTCGAAGGCGTAACCCTGACGGCGCACTTCCTGCAAGTGCGCCAAGAGTTCATCGAGGCGAGTGATGGTCTTGTCGCTGAACCTTTCAAGCCCCTCTTCTTCGTAATGAGCTCGCACCAACTCGACCGGGGTGTACGCCAGAAGGACCTTACCCAGCCCCGTGCAGTGGGCAGGGGCTCTGCCCCCAACGCGGGATGACATCAGCCCTACAGCGTGGAGGCCCTCTAGCTTCTCCAGGTAGACCACTTCCATCTGATCCATCACGGCCAGGTGGACTGTCTCTGTAGTTTCGTCCCTCAGCTTCTCCAACTCTGGCAACGCTTCTCGACGGATGTCACTGCTGGCCAAATAAGCTCGTGCCAACTCCAGGCAAGCCAGCCCCAGGCTGTAACTCCCTGATTCCTCGTTCCGCTGCACGAGGTTGTGAAATGACAAGGTTGCCAACAGACGAAAAGTGGTACTGCTGCTCACCCCGATTTCTTCGCTCAACTGAGTCAGGGTACGCGGTGTACCGTCGGATAGTGTGGAAAGAATTCGGATGGCCCGGTCCAAAACCCGGACATTGTAGCGATTGGCCTTTTTTGTTGATTTCACCTTTCAAGCCACTACATCGTAGATTTTCAAAGAACTGCCATTGTAGAGCGCCTTGATTTTGGGCTTTAGCGCCTGGTGCAGTTCAGAATTACGCCAGTTAGCCGCTGTTTCCAACGACTCAAAGCGGATAACCATCTGATACTTGGTAGGGTCTTCGCGCTCACGCAGCAACTCCACCCTGACAAAGCCCGGCATACCGGACATGGCCGGTCTGTACTCTTCCACGAAGAGGCGTTCAAAAGCCCGTTCCTTACCGGGCAGGACATTGAACGTCACGTGTCGTTCGATCATCTCGGGGGTCTCCTTACCTCGCCCGGCCTTTGGCTACCTCTTGACAGAGGCGGCGAGCCCGTTCGGTGATGGTGGCAAAGTCGCCGGCTTCGAGCAGTTTCTGGCTGACCAGGGCGCTGCCCACTCCCACAGCATCGGCTCCGGCGCGAATAAAGTCGGCCGTGTTGTCCAGGTTCACGCCGCCCACCGGCACCAGCTTGACCTGAGGGAGCGGGGCCTTGATGGCCTTGAAGTAGGCCGGTCCGCCGACGCTGGCCGGGAAGACCTTGACCATATCGGCCCCTGCTTCCCAGGCAGTGAGGATTTCGGTGGGGGTGTAGGCTCCCGGCACCACCGGTATTGCGTACCGATGACATAGTTCGATGGTCTTCAGGTTCAGGGTGGGACTGACCACGAACTGTGCCCCGGCCAGGATGGCTGCCCGGGCACTCTCTGGGTCGAGTACGGAGCCGGCTCCAAACAACACGTCGGCCCCGTATCTCTCAGTAGCCTGCCTGATCACATCAAGCGCGCCAGGAGTGGTCATCGTCACCTCAATAGCCTGCACTCCACCCGCTTTAATGGCGTCGGCCGCGGCCAGAAGCTGGTCAGAACTTTTGGCGCGCATAATGGCTATCACGCCTGTTTTCTGGATCAATTCCACCATCTCTCGTTTGTCCATACTCTCCCTCCCAACCTGTTCACTAACGGGCTACACGCCGTCCCCCGCCGGCTACATCGGCTCTCATCAGAGCCTGCACCTCTGCTTTGGTGATAATCGGCAGGTCGAACATCAGAGTTTGTTTGAGCCGGGTAGCTGCGTCACCCACCAGCACCCCTTTTTCGATAGCCGAGGCGGTGTCCGCCTCGGTGAGCAGACCATAATAGAAACCGCCGTTCCAGGTGTCGCCGCCCCCTAACCGATCCCACAGGGTGATGGGCCGGACGGCCGGCGAGCGGAAAAAGTTGCCCCTATTGTCCATCGCTGCGCTTTCCCAGCGGTGCTGCTCGAAGGAATCAGGATAGCGGATGGTCACGGCCACGATGCTGGTTTTGAACCGCTGGAGCAGCTCTTGCATGAAAGCCTTGATGTCTGTGTCCTCGATGGGGCCGATCTCTCCTTTGCCAATCTCCTCGGCGCTGTGCCGGCCACAGCCCATGCCATAGATTTTGGCCATGTCCTCAATGGTGGTGATGAGCACGTCAACGTACTCGGTGAGGAGGGGAGTCATCACTTCCCGGCATTGGTCCGCGCTCCACAGAGTAGCGCGGTAGTTAAAATCCAGCCCTATCAGGCAACCATCCGGTTTGGCGGCGACGGCCTCGTGAAAAGCTTCCAGCAGATAGTTGCGCTCGTAGCCGCTGTGAGTGCTCAGGCCGAAGGAGATGCCCGAGGTGTGAAAGAGTCGGGCGTCTTTCAAAGCAGCTTTCCAATCAACGTCGCCTCTGCCCAGCTTGCTGGCGGCGGAGTACATACGCTGATACCAGCCGGTACTTCGCCGAGGCGTTCGGCCAATTTCATAAAGAAACCGACCAATCGGTTCGGCCCTGTGGGCCCACACGATGTGGTCGGTATTCACTCCCTGTTCGCGGGCGACATCTCGAACCATCCAGCCGTATGGATTGTCCGGCAGGCGGGTGATGTAGCCAGAAGGAACGCCCAAACGGCTGAGGGTCATGGCCAGTGTATATTCACTGCCGGCCAGCGAGACGTGAACCTGGCGGGTTCTTTCCAGCCGCTGCGCGTCATTTGGGGTATCGCGTACCATCACCTCGCCAAAGGTAACAAAGGCCGGTCCTTTGCCTTCGAACGCACTCAGATCATCCTTCGTGATGTCGTATTTGAGGTGCTGCGTAACCATATTGACTTCCCCCGGTTCTGTTCTCGCCAACTAAGGTCTCAATGGGCCCTAACAACACTTTTCAAATAGCGCCACAAGTGGTTTTCACTGAGTGAAAAAGACTTCTACTAAATAAAATTATACCACAAAAAACGCCGGATGTCAAGCCTCCGGCGCGTTGACTTGAGGGGAGTCGAGCAATTTCAGAGCGATCCTGCTCTCAGGTCTTTTTGTCCTTGGTTTTTGTGTCTCCTTCACCTGCGCCCTTCAGCTTTAGCTCCAACGTGGCCATAGCGCGCATCATCTCATACGGCAAATATAATCTCCCCATCAACTCGGCCGAGGTGCGTTTTATCATATCAATGAAACGCAGAATGATAAAGCGGGAAGGAACCTCTTGGCCATACTTTTTGACCATAGTGGCAAAGGTCTCAATAGTGTTGGTAATCATCGCCGCCTGAGCCTGGAACCTGGCTTCTGCTTCAAGACGGATGCGCTCCGCTCGCCCCTTTGCCTCTAGCTCCATCATGCGGCGCCGTCCTTCGGCCTGCCACTTCTCGATCCATTGCTGTGTCACTTCATCCTTGACTTTTATGTCGCCGAGAGCAACCCGGGTTATCTTGACCCCCAGAGCGGGAACTGACTCACGGAGCGCCTTTTCCAACTCTTGTTGTATGGCGCGGCGACTATCGGCCTCAATAAGTCTGTCGAGGGGATAACGGGCCAGAATAGAGCGCAAAGTCCCTTCGGTCTCTCCAATGATAACCCTCTTCGTCCACGTCATCAACCGGTCGGGTTCCGTTCGATCCGCCTCCCGTATCCATTTACCGGTGGTCGCTTTGAAGACCGCCTCTTCTGACATAGGGTAAGGCACCTCACGGGTTGACTCTTGCCCCTCATCGTCAATTTTAAAGCTGACATCAGCCCAACAGTCTACAGGGATCCCCTCCTGGGTCATAGCCTCAACTTTCAACTCCCACCGCTGTGGCCGCAAATCTACCACGTCCCAAATTTTCTCAAAAGGTTCAAGGTAGTAAAAGCCCGGTCCCAAGACTCTGGTGAGCCGACCGGCCCTTTCCAGCACCACGGCGCTATCGTTGAAGATGAGCAGAGCGCCTGGTCCACCGACTCGCCTGAGCACATGGTTCTCCCCCCCCTGAATGCCCCCCTCCTTGATTATTAAAAGGGGCTTGAGGCCCGACAGGCCGAATCGGGAGCGTACCAGGAACTCCCACCCTTCTCTCTTGCTTTTCAACCCATACAGAGCCTGCACGAAACTGGCCGCCAGCCAGCAGGCAACTACCACAGCCACCAAGCTGGGGGCCATATTGAGCAAAACGAAGGGCCAGAAATCTAAATTGGCCGGTGGACAGGATGGATCGAGCAGGAGACAGAGGGGCCAGACGCCGGTCAGGCTGATCTGGTAGGCGTGCAATTCTGTGATCAGGCTAAGGATGAACAGCAACCCCAGGATGAATCCGACCATTAACAGGATCGGCCCCCAGAACTTGAGCAGCCTTATTATTTTGAACATAATCGCTTCACCAACGGGTAACTCTGCATTTAATCATGGTTGGATATATCTGCACCGCTCCAAGGGCGCAGGATACGAGCTACTGAGACCCTTGGTTTCCCAAATTGTGGCGCAGCCTTTGCAAGATAATGCTCATCCTCTGCGTCTCTTCCGGCAACCTTTGCCGGACCGGTTTTTCTTGAGCTATTTCTTCTATAGCCTCGATCAAATGCAAGGCAAGCGCCCTCTCCGAGAGAGCTTTATCCACTGCCAGTGCTGCGGCGACCTTTCGCATCACCTTTATCTGAGCTTGCGTGCGCACCGATTCCAGTTGCCGCGCCACCTCTGCTTCTCCCTCGCCGATTTCGATTTCGATCTTGCGTTTCCAATCGGCTCGCCAATTCTCAATGCGTTGCTGGATGATACTCTCATCCGCCGGTTTCAGGTTGCTGATGCCTCCCCCGATGATCTGGATACCACACGATTTCATGGCTTGGGTGACCCGTTCCTTGAACCTCTGCTTGATCTCGGTCCTGGGATCCCCCGGCCCGCACAGTCCATCGCACGTGTACTCGACGATAACGTCCCTGAGCAAGGGGGGCGCTATCATGGGCACCAGTTCATCCCAGGGAATCTGATCCTGCTCTTCTATCGCTTGTCCATCCTCCCGCCACCATTTGTGCTCAATCGGCTGTTCATGCACGGCGCGGAAGATGGCCTCTTCGTCAAAGGGATACGATTGACCCAACCGGGGCTGCTCCTGGCCGGCATCGGTCCTGAAAGGCACAAAGGTCAGCACCTCCAACGGTATGCCGTCTTTGGTTTCTGCCTTCACAGTGAAAGCCCGCAACTGCGGGCGCAGATCCACAACCGCCTGAATTCTATCAAACAAACCGGTGAAAGTCAGTCCAGGAGCCTTTACCCCCTTGAATTTCAGGCCGTCGGAGAGGGTGACCAGGTGATCGCAACTGGTGATGACAATGCCCGGTCCGGCCAAAAATTGGCGAGAGTTGTCGCCTTCCACCTGGGGTCTCGGTGGTTCTTTCTTCCAATCCTCGATAATGTAGTAGGGGTAATTTGTGCCCAGAGCGAAGGTCAAAAGAGTGCGGAACGCTTTCCGCCGCCAGTCGCTGAGACCTTCCTGCGGAGGGAGGATATAGCCAGACAAGGCAAACAAGCCCCCCCAAAGTAAAAAGAAGCTGGGTAGAGCAATGGTGAACAGAGTGATCCAATCATCGTGCCCGTAGATGAGCAAAAAGAGGGCACAGAACCAAAACCAGAGAAAGGCCACGCACAAGGCTCCGCGGCGCTTTGACAGCTTGTAGCCGAGCTTTGCTCCTACGATCCCAATCAAAAGCATCGTGGCCAGCAGGCCACCCCACCCCCATTTCATAGCAGCAAACAGACATGACCCGGAGGCAATGGCCGTCAGCCCTGCCAGCGACAAGGCGCCAAGACCTTGGTTAAAAAAGTAACCCAGGTACGCTGCCAGCCCAACAGCCATAAGTGCTAATGCCATTTCTACCGGGGTCGCAGTTTTCATAAGCACTCGCCTCCGATCACGAGCTTGTAAAGTTGACGCAACGACTCGGAAACCAAGGGGCTTGGGACAGCGAGGCCCGTTTTGCATGGGCCACCGCGATAGCCTCGATTATACTATACCACATTTTCGTGCAAAATAAAAGTCCCCCAGGGTATATCCCAACAGT
>JAOZOT010000682.1 GCA_029933115.1 Anaerolineae bacterium
GGGCCTTTAATCTACTGTCAGTGTCTTGCTCAGGTTGCGGGGAAAATCGGGGTCGTAGCCCCGGCTCAGGCTGAGCCGATAGGCCAACAGTTGCAGGGGCAGAACAGCCAGCAGTGGATTGAAGAGGGGGCCGGCGGGGGGTAGTACGATCAAGTCGTGGGCGTTGGCCCGCAGACGCGAGTCTTCCTCGCCAATGGCGATGGCCCGTCCACCCCGCGTGGTGGTCTCGTTGATACCGCTCACCAGGAGTGGCACGTCCTCTGGCCCGACGACGAACAAGACCGGGTAGCCTTCCTCCACAGCGGAGAGCGGGCCGTGCTTAAACTCGGTGGAGAGCATCCCCTCACAGTGGGCGTAGGTAATTTCCTTGAGCTTCAACGCCCCTTCCAGGGCAATGGGGTAGGTGAGGCCATAACCCAGGCAGTAGAGGTCGTCTCGGTCAGCCAAGGCCGATTCCAACGCGCTCACCTGTGGCTCGACGGCGGCCAGTGTCTCTTCTAACATCTCAGGCAGGTGGGCCAAGTCGGTGGTAGAATGGCCCCCCATCCGCAGCGCCAGGAACAAGAAGGCCACGGCCTGGTTGGTGAAAGTCTTGGTAGCCGGAACGCTGATCTCGTAGCCGCAGACCAGGGGAAGGTAGTGCTCGCTCTCGTTCATCAGGGTGGAGCCCAAGACGTTGACCAGCCCCAGAACCTCCATCCCTTGCCGTTGTGCGACCTCGACGGCGTTGAGCACATCCTTGGTTTCACCGCTCTGGCTGACAAAGACCCCCACGTCCCGAGGCCCTACGGCCGGTCCATACTGGGCGATGAACTGAGGAGCCAAGATGGGGACGGCCGGACGGCCGGCAAGGCGCGCCAGGTAGATCGCACCCAGAAGGCAGGCGTGGTAACTGGTGCCGCAGCCGACCAGATAGAGGTGCCGGGCCGCGGCCATCCGCTCGACCATCGGCGTCACGTGAGGGGAGGCTTCCAGGAGATGGAGCAACTCTCCGGCCACCTGGGGTTGCTCGTGGATCTCTTTGAGCATAAAGTGCGGGTAGCCGCCCTTCTCGGCCACCTCCATGCTCTCGGTTACTTCTTCCACCTCCCGCTCGACCGGGCTACCGTCTTCCACCCGCCGCAGCTCCACCCGGTCAGCCCACAGGATGACAATCTCACCGTCCTGGACGCGGAGGATACGACGAGTGAGGGGGAGGATGGAAGGCAAGTCGGAGGAGACGCAGGTGGCTCCGTCGGCGAGGCCGGCCACCAACCCCGATCCTTTTTTGATGGCATACAGCCGGTCCTCGCCCACCCGTCCGATCACAAAGGCATAGTCTCCCTCCAGATCGCGGTAGGCACGGCGGATGGCCTCCACCATGTCGTATCCCCGATCCACGTACCGCTCCACGGCGTGGACGCAGGATTCACCGTCGTTGGTAGAGCGGACTGTCATCCCTTCGGCCATGAACTGCTGCCGCAGTTCGACGTTGTTGACCACGTTGCCGTTGTGAGCACCCACCAGGTCGCCGTCAGAGTCCAGATGGGGCTGGGCGTTGACCCGGGAGGGAGCGCCGAAGGTGGCCCAACGCAGTTGGATGATACCCCGGCGGCCGACCATCTCGCTCAGTCTCAGTCGCGCGGCTACCTCGTCTACCTTACCCACATCTTTGCGCAGGTCAATGGTGCCGTCATCTCGCAGGGTGGCGCAACCCACCGAATCGTACCCCCGGTAGGAAAGCCGCTGACCCGCCTCGATGAGTATGGGACCAAGTTGCTGCTCTCTGTCAGCTACAATGCCAAAGATACCGCACATGCTCTACCACTCGGCCTATTCCCTTGCGGGCGGTCATTCCA
>JAOZOT010000683.1 GCA_029933115.1 Anaerolineae bacterium
GGCGAACTTGTCCATGATGCCCAGGTTCCGCAGCATCCTGGCCACAGGATCGCTGGGCTGGGCTCCGTGCTGAAGCCAGTATAAAGCCCGGTCTGCTTTGATCTCGACAGTGGGTGGGTCGGTCCGAGGGTTGTAGAACCCGATGGTCTCGATAAAGCGGCCATCACGGGGAGACTCTGAATGAGCCACTACCACTCTATAGCTGGGTTGTTTCTTCGCGCCAACGCGGCGCAATCTGATACGTACCATTCCTTTCCCTTTCTTTTATAGTCCTCCTGGAGTGATATAAAAGCGGTAACTCTGCATTTAATCATAGTTGGGCAGGTTGCCCCACTGAGAGCACAGGAGAGAGAAAAAGTTATGGTTTTTTGGGCGGCGGCTTCGCCGCCGCCCAAAAAACACCCTATTTCCTTTTCTCCGTGGGACTATGTCCCATCAGAAATCCCTTCCAGGTCTACAGACAGGCTTACCAAAAAACGTCAATGGACAGCTTATCTAAACATTGACAGCAGCCCCCGTCCCCGTCCACTGGTGAGTTGTTTCATCATGCGCTGCATCTGGCGAAACTGAGCAAGCAGCATATTAACGTCTTGGACGGTAGTACCTGAGCCTTTGGCGATGCGCCGTTTACGGCTAGCGTTGATGATGCGGGGATTGCGCCTTTCCTCAACAGTCATAGAACTGATAATAGCCTCGACCATCTTCATCTGCCTGTCGGTAAGTTCAGGCGTCAGTTCAGTCTTGAGTTGCGAGAAGCCAGGGATCATCTCCAGCAACTGACTGAGAGGCCCCATCTTTTTGACCTCGCGCAGTTGCCTCAAAAAGTCCTCCAGGTCAAATTCACCCTGGATCAACTTCTTGCCCATGACCAGGGCCTGCTCCTGATCCAGGGCCGCCTCAGCTTTCTCGATCAGAGTGAGAACATCGCCCATGCCCAGGATGCGCGAGGCCAGGCGATCAGGGTAAAAGGGCTCCAGAGCATCGAGCTTTTCACCCACGCCTAAATACTTGATAGGCACGCCGGTCACAGCCCGGATGGAAATAGCTGCTCCGCCCCGAGCATCGCCGTCAACCTTGGTCAGGATCAGGCCGGTGAGCCCCACCCGCCGGTTGAACTCATCGGCCACCCGCACGGCGTCCTGACCGGTCATGGCGTCAGCCACCAGAAGCACCTCTTGAGGTGAGACTTTTCTCTTGATCTTTTCCAGTTCGGCCATCAGTTGGTCGTCAATGTGTAGCCGCCCGGCCGTATCCAGGATAACCACGCTGTAGGCTGCATCGTCGGCCCGTTTCAAAGCATGGGCACAGATAACCGGTGGGGGCACCTTGGTTCCCTCGCTGTGAACAGGGATATCCAACTGTTGGCCCAGCACTTCCAACTGAGTGATGGCCGCCGGCCGCCGGGTGTCGGCCGCAACCAGGAGAGGCCGTTGGCCCGATTGGCGCAACTTCAGGGCCAGCTTGGCTGCCGTGGTCGTCTTGCCAGAACCTTGCAGGCCAACCAACATGACGACATGAGGAGGAGGGCCAGAGAGGTCAATCTTGGCCGGCGCACCCAGAGTGGTGATCAACTCCTCGTTGACGATCTTGACCACCTGCTGAGCCGGTGTCAGGCTGCGCATCACTTCGGCTCCAATGGCCCGCTCTCGGACTCTGGCCACGAAATCCTTAGTCACTTTGTAATTGACGTCGGCTTCAAGGAGAGCCAACCGCACCTCACGCAGGGCAGCATCCACATCGCCCTCGGAGAGCTTGCCCCGATTGGCCAGTTTCTTGAAGACGCCCTGTAGCTTATCCGACAGGCTCTCAAACATCCGACGGCCTCTCTCCACTC
>JAOZOT010000684.1 GCA_029933115.1 Anaerolineae bacterium
AGGAGGTATCGAAACATGAAGGATCAGAAATACATGACCCGCCGAGATTTTCTGAAGAGGGCAGGCCTGGCTGCCGGTGCTTTGGCCGGGTCGGCATTAGCTTGCGGGCGAGGAGAGGAACTGGCCCACCTCACCCCTACTCCGTCCAAGGTAGCCCCTACAGCAGGGCCTGGGACAACGCCTATCCCCGTGGCCACGTTGGAGGGGACATCTGATACAGTGCTCGTCAACGGCAAAATCATCACTGTGGATTCAGCCGACACTATTGCTCAGGCGGTGGCGATTAAAGATGGGCTCATCCAGGCCGTAGGCACTGACGACGCCATCCGCGCCCTGGCCGGCGGGAAAACAAAGGTGATTGACCTGAGTGGCAAAACGGTGACTCCCGGCTTGGTTGACCCTCACAATCACCTCCAGGTGCTGGGCCTGTTGCAAAGCTTTTACGTGCCCCTCATGCCGCCGGAGGTCAGGACCTTGGACGACATGCGGGCCAAACTGAGCGAGGTCATTGCCCAAAAGGCCGAGGGGGAATGGGTAACGGGCTATTTCCTGGTGGTGGGCGATAGGCTTCCTAATCGGCACGACCTGGACCCCATTTCGCCGAAGAATCCGGTATTCGTTATCCAGCAGGGTGGACACTACGGTTCGGCCAACAGCCTGGCGCTCCAGATCGCCGGCATCACCGCCGACACGCCAGATCCCGTTGGCGGTGTCATCGAGCGGGACGCCAGCGGCGAGCCGACCGGCGTCTTCTACAACCACCGGGCTATGGACGTGCTGCGGAAGCACATGCCTCTGCCCACACCAGAGTTGACGCGGGACAACATCGCCTACGCCCAGCCCGTTTTCGCTGCTGGCGGGGTCACTACCTTCTACGACAACAACGTGCGCGGCGTGGATACCATCAAAGCCTACTTTGACACCGACCGGGAAGGGAAGATGATCATCCGCGGCCAGGTCTACTACACTCTAGAGTGGCCCGGTGACCTGGATCGGGCGCTGAAAGAGGTCGAGTACTACGAAGGCAATGGCTTCATGCGCTTCGCCGGCTTCAAGTTCCTGCTGGACGGCCAGGCCAAGATGGGCTATTGCCACCAGCCTCACAACGGGGTGCGTTGGGATACGCCCACCTGGGAGCCGCAGAATTTCAAAGACGCTGTGCGCGCCTTGCACGATACCGGCTTGCAAATCTGCGTCCACTGCTTCGGCGACGCGGCCGTGGACCTGACGCTGGATGCCTTCGAGGAGGCCATGAACGCCAATCCCCGCCCTGACCCCCGCCATCGCATCGAGCACTGCGTCCTGAGCACACCGCAGGCCACCCAGCGCATCAAGGACCTGGGGGTGCTGGTCTGCACTCAGCCGCAGTTCATCCGGCTGGGCGGCGACCATTACGCGGATGTGTTTGGTGAGGAGCGAGCGCGGCGGGTGATCGTCACCCGCGAATGGCTGGAGGCCGGCGTGCCCCTGGCTCTGAGCTCCGACGCCCCTACCGCCCCCTGGATCCTGCCCGTGGTGACGCTGTTTGGTGCGGTGACCCGCATCACCTTCTCGAACCGGAGCTACCAGTCCGAACAGTGTCTGACCGCTCAGGAAGCACTGCGGGCGCACACTATAGACGCGGCCTACTCCGGTTTCGAGGAAGACATCAAGGGCTCCATCGAGCCGGGCAAGCTGGCCGACCTGGCGGTATGGCGCAAAGACCCGTGCACCACTTTGGAGGCCCTGTCAAAAGAACCCTTGGATCCGGAAACGTATATCCCCGCTCTCAGAGGCTTGCAGATAGAGATGACCATGGTCGGTGGTGAAATCGTCTACCAGGCCTGACAGCGT
>JAOZOT010000685.1 GCA_029933115.1 Anaerolineae bacterium
CCTGCTCCATCCCGAACCAGGAAGTTAAGCCCTCCAGCGCCGATGGTACTTGGGGGGAGGCCCCCTGGGAGAGTAGGTCGTTGCCTGTAAGGAACCTTGTTTTGTTGTACGGAGGCGTTGTGGAGGCAGAAGGTGGATAAGCCGGCTAGATCGGGCTGGGCTGCGCTCTCGCTCATCGCCCAACTGGCACTGACAGGTTGTGTGACCGTGCTCCTGGTGAGTTGTGCCCTGCTGGGAGCCCTCTGGTACAGAGGAGGTTCTCCTGACCCGCGCGCTTACTTTCTGAGGGACGGCCAAAGGCCGCGAAGCAAGCTCTCGGCCGAGCCGGGAAGCCACGAAGGGTTGACGCCAACTCCGCTTTCAACGGTCCTGCCCCCGTCGAAGGATGAGAACTCTTCACTCCCTCCTCCCGCTGAAGCGCAGCCCCCCGACGCGGAGGTGGCTGTCTCTACCCCAGAGCTCGCTACTGGTGAGACTCCTCCCCCTCCTCGGCAGCCCTCTGGAGAGGTTCGGGATGTTGCTTCGCCAGGGAGACCGGCCGCCGGCCAGGCGTCTACGGGCCTGCTCCTCTCCTTGCCCGACCGGCCGGCGACGCGCATTGTTATCCCCTCCATCGGCGTTGATGCGCCGGTAGTGGTCATCCCTATTCGCGATGGCACCTGGGATGTGAAGCAGATAACTCACGAGGTGGGTCACTTGCAGGGAACAGCCAGCCCGGGTGATAGAAGCAATGTGGTCATGGCCGGTCACATCACTTTGAGCACCGGAGGTTATGGGCCTTTCAGGGGCCTGGCTCAATTGCAGGCCGGCGATGAGATATTGCTCTACGTTGGAGACAGAGAGGTCTATATTTACACGGTAGATACAATCAAGACGGTGGATGCCGCCGATGTTGAGGTGGCTTATCCCACGACGGAGCCCATCCTGACTCTGATCACTTGTGTCAATTGGGATCCTGTGCAAAGCCGTTATAACAACCGGCTGGTGGTCATCGCCCGCCTTGGCGGCTGAGGGAGCCCCCTGGGTGAACCTAAATTGATGCTCAGTGTAAAAACGCGGAGGCGCGCCACTTGTGGCGCGCCTCCTGTGTGTATCGTTAAACAGCTGAATGCACTCCTTGCAATCCGCCGCCGGGTGGCCGGATTGCAGATGTTACTCTATCTTGTCGCTCAGGGCATCCCAGACATTCAAGGGCATCTCGCGCCCCCGTCGTGGGGCGAAGAAGGTTTTGTAGCGCAATTCTCCCTTCACCTCGAAAGCCTTCAGGTACCCTTTCTCTACCAACGTGTCCAGCAGTCCTTTTGCCTCCGATGGTTTCATGTCCAACTCGAACACGATTTCGGCCAGACTCATCTCCCTCCGGCGAGTGATGGCGTTGACGATGCGGCGCAGTTCGGAGGAGAGATCCAGCAGATCAGCCGGGGTGATGCCTTCCATGCGTTGGCGAGTTTGTATCTCCGATTGCAATCTGTCAAATAGACTGGCCATCGGTTGCTCCTTTCCTCACCGACAATACAGGCTCGGCTAGTAGATCTCTGGCATCTCGATGGGCTCCGGTTGCGGCTTGCAGCTACCACAGTAGAGTGCATCGGACACCACTACCGCCTTGGGAATCTGGTTCTCTCCGACGTAAATGGTGAGAATGAACGGCATTTTAGAGGCGTGCTCCTGGCAAACGGCCCGTCCGCAGAAGCGGCACACGCCCTTGGCCGGCTTGTCGCATTTCCAACACTCCATATATTATTCCCCTTTCGCTCTTTCCCTGTAATGATGGGTAAGTCCGCACGTAAACGTGGGCAAGTGATCGGGTGGGGCATGTTCCCAC
>JAOZOT010000686.1 GCA_029933115.1 Anaerolineae bacterium
TCAGAGTGGCGTGCGGTCAGTTGCTGCAGAAGGAGCGTCTCCCGTGCCCAAGCGCCCTGGCATTGTGGCTCTCAATCCAGCCAGTGAAGCCTTCGCTCACTACTGTGAGTTGATGCCTGCCGTGACCGATGTGCGAGGCGAGGAGGTTGCTTTTGACTTGGGTAGCTACGCCCATTTTACCCGGCGCGAGGGTCGAGAGCGGTATGTGGTCTGGATTCGGGAGACGTTGGAAAACCCCGATGAAATCCGACGCGATTTCGACCGACGTCAGAGCGGGAATTGTACGTTAGAAGGCTCCGCTCAGACGAAATAGCCGACGAAGAGACTTTTATTGTCGTGGTTACCCGTCGGGTCGGCTTACATTTCTGGACAGCTTTTCCAGCCGAAGAGTGGTACGTGTCCAAAGTGAAGCGAGGGAAATTGCTGTGGAGCGCCGAAGACAGCTAGATATCGCTTATTTCGCTGACAAAGATATTCTGGATGCGATCATCCTACCCAACCGCCCCTCTGTGGTAGGAGGTGGTGAACATGGATTTCTGATCCACTATGATCGAGAGCACAACCACGAAATCAGCGGCTTTGAGATCCTCGACTTCTCCGACTTTATCCCTCACCTGTACGAGCCAGGCGTGGTGCCCGCTTTGTCCATGCGTTTCGACATCCAGAAGACGATAGTGAGCGTGGACTCTGATGGCACTGTTCACCGCCACACAGTTGACACGGGCCTGCGGGGCGTCACCCTGCACGAAGCCCTGGAATGGGCTTACCACGAGTACCTTCTCGCCGATCATCCTCGCCCAGTCGCCTCACCGGCCGACATGGCTGCCTGATTGCCTCCTATTCCTTCACGAGCTTCTGGGCCAGTCGTCGGACGTTGGCCCGGTAATGGTTCAGGCAGCTCTGAGCGGCTGCCTTCACCTCCGCCTTCAGTTCCGGCTCCACCGCTGCCAGTTTGCTCATAGCCTCCAGTGCCAGCTTGGCGTGTTTGCCTCCCCACACTTCCAGCGCCCGCAACAGGTGTGGGAACACCTCTCGCGCTGCCTCTGGTCCGCTGCGACCGTATTCGCCCAGGGCCCGCACTGCATGGTCGCGCACGATGACACTTTTGTCGTTCTCGATTTTGGCCACCAAGTCGGACAGCAAAGGCGCAATTTGCTCCGGCACCAGAGATGCTACCAGAGCCAGGGCATAGGTAGACTCCCAGCGCACCCGGGTGTCCTTGTGGCCGATCAGAGGGGCGATGCGGTCCACGTAGGGTGCTACCAGCGCCGGATTCTCTTTGGCTACCTCGGCGAACACCTCGGCGCAATCCCCCACCAGTTTGCGGTCATCCCATTCCAGCCCCACTGCTACCTCGTCCAGTATCTCGGGCTGTTCCAAGGCCTCGCGAGCTACGGCTTTGTTAGAAGCCTCGCTAGGGTCGCCTATGGCCGATGAAAGTCGTCCCAGAATGCTCATCTTCCTAGCTCCTTAAATGGCATGTTGGTCACTCTTTTTGTCCATTGATTCTCTTGAGCACTCTGAGAGCGAGCAGTGTGAGCCACGGCGAGGGATGCTTCTTGTCGGCGAAACTCCAGCCTCTCCAGGCGCGATACATCGAGTTGGCGGTGTAGTGGCCTTGCTCATCGGCCTGGGCGGTGATTGTCTCCACCATCTCCCGAAAGCGCGGGTCGGCGTGGACAAAGGGGAAACGGCTGAGCACGTCCACCACGTGCAGGACGTTGTACCAGACGAAGGGGTACTTGAGCTTGCGAAAGTCGGTGCCGATGCCGAACATGTAAATCTTGCGCTCGCCCTGGTGCTCCCAGTGCCAGAGGAGCATCT
>JAOZOT010000687.1 GCA_029933115.1 Anaerolineae bacterium
AATCAACAGGAAAGGAGGGAAAAAAGTCTGAACGCTGATGCATTTCCGGAAATCCTTTGGCTGTTATTCGCTCAAAGAGGTCGTCTCAGCCACCTTCCAGGAGGGTGAGTGGAGTAACGCCACCTGCGGCTAAAATCCCATGAGCAAAGAAAGGAGAAAAAAATGCCAGAGAGAACTGTAGTTGACGCCAGTTTGCCCAACGCCGGACGCATCTATGACTACCTGCTGGGCGGCCATCACAACTTTGAGGTAGACCGCCGCGTGGCAGAGCAGGTCAGAGAGCTTCTGCCTTTTCTGCCCAAGATGATGCGTCTCTCCCGCTGGTGCCTGCAGGATGTGGCCCGCACGCTGACGGAGGAGCGGGGCTTTGACATTATTATAGACTTTGCCTCTGGCCTGCCGACGATGGATCACCTCCACACCGCCGTCGCCCCTGGCACGACCGTCATCTACTCTGACCACGACCCGGTGACCGTCGAATACGGGCGGGACATCCTGGCCGATACTCCCAACGCCTACTACTTTGAGGCCGACGCCCGCCGGCCCGAGGAACTGCTGAACCGCTCCGAGGTGCGGGAAATCCTGGGAGACAACCGCCACGTGGCCTTTACCTACTGGGGCGTAAGCATGTACCTGGCCGATGAGGACATCGCTCACATCGCCCGCGTGCTCTACGACTGGTCCGATGAAAAGAGCTGCCTAGCTTTCTACATAGGCGTAATGGATCCAGAATACCCTGGTGTGGCTAAAGGGATCGAGATGTATCGCCAATGGGGGGTGGAGATACATTTCCGCCCGCTGGAAGTCTTCAAGGAGCTTATCAAGCCCTGGCGTCCCGACGAATTGGGCTACCGTTCGATGGAAGAGTGGCATGGCATTGAGGTGGCCATGAGCGAAGAAGACCTCAAGGCCTTCGTCGCCGGCGGTAGCGGATACGGCGTCTACCTGATCAAGTGAGAGAGAGGGAGGGGAGATGAATCCCGGACTTTCTTTGAAGGAGAAAGAGACCTTGCGTCAAGTGGCCGGGCAACTGACCCCTCGGAAAGCAGCTATTGCTTCCGAGTTGCATCAGACGCTGCGGGCTATGAGCATGTCCAATCGTATGCTCATCTCTCCCCGCCGTCTGGAAGAAATGGCGCAGGAAGAGGTGGAGGCCTTTCTGCACTTTCTGGAGACAGGAGACGAGGAGGGGATACGCCGGCGGGGTGGGCGTCGAGCCTCAGAAGGACTGGGAGGACGCTCCGCCCTGGCCATGACCGAAGCCTTGCGCAGAGCTTGCTGGACAGCAAACCTTGAAAAAGAAACCTTACATGTAGCCCTCGAGGCCAGCGGCCGCTATGCAAATGCTTTCTTGGAAGGCTACATGAGCGCCCGAGAGGAGGAAATCTTGAGGGAGCAAGAACGCACCCGCCATGCTTTCCAACGAGTCTTGGAGAAGCAGTCCCGCTCATAGGTGCGATGTCGCTGTCGCCCTCACCGCCTGGACCTTTCTCCATTCGACTAGGAGTGAGGGCGACAGCAACCGGTCGCCGGCAGTCAACAAGCCGTTTGAGACAGGAGGAGTTATGAGTCAACAAACGGATACGGTGAAGGTCCAGGCCAGGCAGATAGAGGGTTTGCGGGAGCTAATCGCCGAGGTGCTCGCCGAGGAAGGTAGAAAGTTGCTCCCTCGTGACTTTCTGGCCGACGTGGAGGAGATCAAACGTTCCCCCGTTGGGGTTGTTATTCGCATGGAGAGCGATATAGAACATCTGAAAGAAGGCCAGGCCGCTCTCCAGAAAGCCCTGGAGGCCCTGCGGGCGGAGATGAAAGAGGGCC
>JAOZOT010000688.1 GCA_029933115.1 Anaerolineae bacterium
GGATGGCTTGAAGTCGTCGGCGCAACTGCTGGGCGACCCGGCCCTTCTTCTCCCGGACCTGCTCCAAAAGGCATTGCAACGCCGTCCCCAGGAGGCCGGGCAGGGTCTGGCAGGCCGCGCTCTCCAGGTCCAGGTAGGCGAAGAGGTAGGCTCCGGGCCGGCTCAGGCATTGGCGGTAGACCTGGGTCAGGTGGTAGAGCAGAGACGACTTGCCGATGCGCCGTGGCCCGACCACAGAGATGCTCTGTGGCTGCCCGGTCTGTACTACAGCCTCCAGGCGGTCGAAAATGTACCGTAGCTCCGCCTGGCGACCGACAAAGTGATGAGGGTTCTCGACCCGACCACTATAGACGAATGGATTCGGCATAGGCGGTGCCTTTCACCTCAACTACGCGCAAACGGAGATTTGACCTTGGACCTCTTCAGGCGACTCGTCCACAGGACGCCGCTGGAATCCTGGTACATGACGCAGGGAGTCCACGACCAGAGCGGCCTTTCACATCCTCTGCACGAGCTCTGCCCCTGCCGGCGCTTGCAGTAGCTCATCACCACGTATTCGAACACCTCGGCGTTGCGGATGGCAAAGGCAATCTCTTCCCCTATCGTCTGCAGTAAAAGATGCTCATCCTCGGTAAAAGCCCCTCCGTCTGTTTTGTTCAAGACTTCCAGCACGCCAATGCGCTCGGTATCGGCCGTGAGAGGCACTACGATCATGTTCCTGACCGGAAATACCGAGTCAAACTCTCTGTAAAACCGAGGGTCATTTTGCACGTCGTTGATGACCTCTGATTGCTGGGTGCGCAAAACGTGACCGGCCAAGCCCTTGTCGGCCGGGAACGTCGAAGCCATCAGCACCGGTTTGCTCGGCCCCTCGACATGGTAGAAGCGAAAGACCTCCTGCTCTTCGTCGAGAAGCAACACCGAGGCCGTCTCAGCAGAGGTCACTTCCATACAACAGTACAAGGCGATTTCGAGCAACTCGTGGAGGCTCAGTGACTGGGCCAGCATCGAGCTCACGTTCAGGTAGGTGTTGAGAAAGGCTATCTCTCGCTCGGACTTGGCTCGCTCTATCAGGCGGCCAATGGCGTGAGCCAGCCACCGGCCTACTCTGTCCAGCACATCCGGCCGGGCGAAAGCGGCCTCCTGTCGTGGTGCCAGGCCGAGCAGCGCAACGCACTCTTCTTCGTCCCGCAAGGGATACAACTTCAGGTCAGAGATGGCGCCCGCTTTCCCTAGCTCAGAAGCGGCCGTTGACAGGTCCACCTGATCCAACGCCGAGCCGAATTGCTCAGCGCACAACTTCTCTATCGCGGAAGCGCTTTCGGGTTGCAACCCGTGCTGGAGGAAGCGAGGTGCCGGCGGCCGCGCATCGCCGAGGTAAACGAAAACCGCGCCAGATTGCGTCGCGGCGGCAACGCCCGGTAGCGCACGCTGCACCAGGTCATCAAAACTGCGGGCCATAAGAATCTCTTCACTCCACTCCAGCAGTTGCCGGGCTTCCTGGTTGGACGGTTGAGACGACGACTCAATCACAGACATGATCAGCCTCCCTCTTTAAAAGATCCACTGCTCTCAAAGGTCTCCTTACCTTCATAAAGCGGGCTCACATCGCTCCCGCCGGATTTGCCATCCCGGCGGCCGGCGAAAAGTGCACCCTACAAACCCCAATCGTGAGCCACTGAGACTCAGTAGAGCGCAATTGAGGCTTGTAGTGCGCACTTCAGTGCGTCTTTGAGGCGCTGAAGCGCCCACTACAAGCAAGGGTTGCGGTCTACTGACAGCGTGTCTGAAAAATGCTCGTAGTGGCGAAAAACGACT
>JAOZOT010000176.1 GCA_029933115.1 Anaerolineae bacterium
TTTATCGCCAGGCGGGAGGCGGTGACTGCCCTCGTAGACAGTTGCTCACAAAACTGAAGTGTCACCCTGTTCTTATGTCTACCCGGCGGTGACCCTCCCGCGGGGTTCGCAACCCGCGGGAGGGTCGAACGCTCAGGCCGCACCTGCCTTGCCGCTATCGTCGGATCATGGTAAAATACCCTCTGGAGGTAGTAGAATCTTTGGCCTTGACACCTCGCAGCCATTCACTCTGGGGAGACCCTTTCGTAATTCACTCGCAGACGGCTACCCTCCCGTAAGTGGCGGACCCTGCGGGAGGGTAGAAGATCGGTGAGGAAACGACGTGCGCTTGTACTCATCTGCCGGGAAAAGACACTTGTTGGTCATCAGTCTGTATTTCCTTCTGGCCCTGGCTCTTACTTATCCCTTGGCCCTGCACTTTACTACCCATGTGCCCGGCGATGGGGGCGATGACCCGGCCTTGGCCTGGAATCTGTGGTGGGTGAAATACGCTCTGCTCGACCTGGGGACCAATCCCCTCCACTGCGAGTACATGTTTCACCCCATCGGCATCAACCTCGCCTTCTATACCCTCACCGTGCTCAATGCACTACTCTCTATCCCCGTGCAAGAGACCTTGGGCCTGATACCGGCCAGCAACCTCATTCTCCTCTCCTCTTTCGTGCTGGGTGGCTACGGCACCTTTCTGCTGGTCCGACACCTCCTTGCGGAAAAGAACGCCTTTTATGCTCCATTTGTGGCCGGGTTCGTTTACGCCTTCTCCTCCAGCAAGCTCTTCTACGTTTCTCTGGGACAGTTCAACATCGCCAGTTCGCAGTGGATTCCCTTTTGTGTGCTCTTTTTGCTCAAGATGCAAAAGAGACCGGGACGATGGCGCTACCCGCTGCTGGCTGCCTTGTTCCTCCTCTTTCAGGCCTGGGCCGAGATGACTTATGCCTCGTTTCTGCTGGTGTTCATCGTCGTCTTGATTGCTTATGGGCTTGTCTCACCGAGCAGTGACTCTCTCGCAGGTTTGAAAGTGGCCTCAAGCGCGGGGTCAACTCCCCCCGCCGCAACGCGTAGCGGCTCCAAATCGCTGCCTGACCTGCGGGAGGATGATGGGCTCCAGGCGGGGAGGGACATCCAGGCTCAGAGGGGATCGCCAGACCCCCGCTCGTGTTCGCTGCTCTTTCTGCGCGATCTGATCCTGGTCGGGCTTCTCTTCGCCGCCGGGCTTGCGCCCCTTCTCGCGGCGATGCTCCCCGACCTGCTGGCCGAGGGCGATTTCTTCGTCCAGGGTTCGGGCTTCGCTGAGGTCTTTTCGGCCGATTTGATAGGCTTCCTGGTGCCCACTCAACTGCACCCCTGGCTGGGTTTCCTGGTTGAGGGCTTGGCCTTCCCCCACGACAAAGGCCAACACCTCTTCCTCGGCTACACGGTCTTGGCTTTGGCTCTCTGGGCCGTCGTCCGGCTGCGCCGGGAGGCGACGGTGCGTTTCTGGGCTGTCTCCGCTGGCGTCTTTTTCCTTCTCTGCCTGGGACCGTCGCTGCGCCTCAATGGGGCTGACATCGGTCTGCCGCTGCCCTTCCTGCTGATGCAACGTTTACCTTTCTTCAAGGGCAACCGCTACCCCAGCCGCTACAGCGTGCTGTTGGTGCTCTCGCTGGCAGTGCTGGTCGGCTACGCGGTCTTCTGGGTGCTCAACAGAGTGCCCTCAAAACGTCACACTTTACGCTTTACGTTTTACACCTTGCTTCTTGCCTTCCTCTCTTTTGAGCACCTCTCCATCCCTCTCCCCCTCTCTGACATGCGAGTGCCCGAGGTCTATCGCGCCATCGCTGCCGAGCCGGGTGACTTTGCCGTGCTGGAGGTGCCCCTGGCCTGGCGCAACGGTTTTCGCATCACCGGTACGCTGCACCCCGCTTTCATGTACGCCCAGTTTTATCAGACGGTCCATCATAAGCGTGCCCTGGGGGGCAACACCTCACGCAATCCCGAGTTCAAGTTCCAATATTTCACCGAGGCGCCGGTTATCAACACTCTCATCGCTCTGGAGACGGGCCACGAGGTTGACGAAGCCGCCCTTCAAGGGGATAAGGCTCTGGCCCCAGAGGTGCTGCGCTTTCTCGGTGTGCGCTATATTGTGGTTCACGCCCTTCGGACGGATGACCCTCAGGTGACTCCCGAGAGGGCGATTCCCTACGTTGAGGCCACCATGCCGGTGGAAAAGTTCTATACTCAGGGGAATATCGTGGTCTATCGGGTGGCGCTCCCTCCGCTGCCCGACCGGGTGACCGTTGATTTGGACAGCGAGTTGGCCCGGCTGAACCTGGCCGAGGGTTGGGGGCGGCCTACGGACTTGGGCCAGGGCCTGAGCGGGTACCGCTGGGTGCAGAGGCGAGAAGCACGCCTGTTGGTACGCCTGAACGGGGAGGCCCAGGTGATGTCGCTGCGGGCCTTTTCTCCCGGCCGGGGCCAGGTGCTGACAGTGACCTTCAATGGCAGACGGCTCGATCCCGTTGAACTGGATCAGGGGTGGGGGGAATACAGGCTGGAGGTGCCGGACGGATACGTGAAGGCTGGCTTGAACGAGGTGCGCTTCCGCTTCGCTCGGCTATTTCCCATTGAGGACTATCGCCTGGCTTCCTACTTCATCGGGGGGACGGCCGCCATCTCGCCGGTGAGCATCACGGTGGAAAGCGCCGGCCAAGAGGTAGGTGACCTGGGCCACATCTATGTGGACGGGCACAACGTCTCGCCGGAGGGGCGAGGCTACAACCTGGTTGTCATTGACCCACGGACGGGAGCCGTGGAGGCCACGGCCAGCTTTGATACCCATCTCGACGAAGGAGCCGGCCAGGCCCTGGCCGAGTTTGTGGCCTCTATCCCCGAGGGTCGCATCGTGGTCGTGGCGGTGAAGGACGAAGCCTCGCGTTTGTTGGGCGAGGAGGCGGTGCAGGCCCTGCGCGCCATCGGCGCTGAGGGCGACTTGCGAGGCAAGTTCCGCTGGGGGCAGGCCATCATTGGGGTCAAGGGAGCGCAGCCAGGCCAAGCCGTGGAGAGCCTTGCCCCGCTGCGCCCGGCTGTAGTGTACGTGGGTGAGGGCACCACCGAACCTTATTTGACGGTCGCTTTCCGCCTGGTACGTTTTGTGACGGCGACAGAAGAGTCGGTCGAGGTTTCACAGTAGCGGGAGGTGGGGGATGCTACTCCTCTATTTGGGCAGCGCCTGGCTTCTGGGCATCTACCTGGCCTCGCTGGCCCGGCCGCCGGGCGTGCTGTTGGCCCTGGCTGCCCTCATCCCTCTGGCCGGTTTCGTCCTCTGGCGGGAGGAGCGACGGGTCAGGCTGGTCAGTGTATGCGCCCTGGCTCTCCTTCTCGGCACCTGGCGCTACTCTTCGGCGGTTCCTCACTTTGACGAGCACTCTCTGGCCTATTACAACGACGAAGGTTGGGTCACGCTGACAGGTGTCGTCAGCGGTGAGCCCGATGTGCGCGATACTTACACCAACCTGCGGGTAGCCGCCGAGAGCCTGGTCCTGGGTGAGCAGGAATACGCTGTGAGAGGCACTGTCCTGGTGCGAGCGCCCCGCTACCCTGCGTACCGCTACGGTGACCGCCTGGAGATCGAGGGGCTCCTGGAAACGCCACCTGAATTTGAGGGGTTCTCCTACAGAGACTACCTGGCTCGTCAGGGCATTCACTCTCTCCTGCGCCGTCCGCGCATCACCCTCCTGGCCCGTGACCAGGGTAACTTTTTCTACGCCGGGCTCTATGCTTTCAAGGCACGCGCTCAGGCCACCATCGCCCGGCTTCTGCCTGAGCCGCAGGCCTCCCTTCTGACGGGCATTCTGCTGGGTGTGGAGACGGGCATCCCCGCCGACTTGATGGCCGACTTCTCGGCCACCGGCACCACCCATATCATCGCCATCAGCGGGTTCAACATCTCCATCATCGCCGGGCTCTTCAGCGGTTTGAGCACCCGCCTCTTCGGCCGGCAGCGGGCCATGCCCCTGGCCGTGGCCGGCATTATCCTCTACACTATCTTTGTCGGCGCTTCAGCGGCCGTGGTGCGGGCGGCCATCATGGGCAGCCTCTACGTCGTCGCTCTCCACTATGGCCGCCAGAGCGATGCCCTCAACTCCCTCATGGCCGCTGCCATCCTGATGACCGCTCTCAACCCTTTTACCCTGTGGGACCTTGGCTTTCAACTTTCCTTTGCCGCTACTCTGGGCCTGGTGCTCTACACCCCTATCGTCCAGCGTTGGTTCGAATGCGGCCTGCGCAAACTGCTATCGGAAGGAGCCGCCAGGAAAGTCGTTGGTTTGCTCAACGAGGCCCTCATCGTGACTTTGGCTGCTCAGATCACCACCCTGCCTATCATCGTCTACAACTTTCACACCCTCTCCCTGGTCACTCTCCTCACCAACCTCCTGATTCTGCCCGCGCAACCGGGAGTGATGCTGTGGGGAGGCGTGGCTACCATCGCCGGGCTTCTCTGGCGGCCTCTGGGCCAGGTCTTGGGGTGGGTGGCCTGGTTGTTTCTGACTTTTACCATCGTCGTCGTTGAGCTTTCGGCCCGCTTACCTTACGCCTCACTGAACGTGGGGCGCGTTGGCCTGGGTCTGGTCTGTCTCTATTATGGCCTGCTCGCTGGAGGTACTCTCGTGACCGCACAGGAAACCTCGCGCCTGAAGGCGCTCTGGCAACGCTTGACCGATCGTTTCTCAACCAAAGCACTGGTGGCTGGACTATCCATCGTCGTGCTGCTGGTGTGGGTGGCTGCTTTCAGCCTGCCCGATGGCAAACTGCACGTCACTTTCCTCGATGTCGGTCAGGGGGACGCTATCTTCATCCAGACCCCTCGGGGTCAAAAAATCCTGGTGGACGGGGGGCCAAGCCCCACCGTCTTGCTGGCCGCTCTGGGCCGGCGGATGCCTTTCTGGGAGCGCACCATAGACCTGGTGATTCTCACCCACCCCCACGACGACCACGTCAGCGGCCTGGTCCCTGTCCTTGAACGCTACAAAGTCAAAGCTTTCCTCGACGGAGGCCAGGAGCATCCTACGCCCGCCTACACCCGCTGCCTGGAGTTGGTTCAGGAGAAGGGTGTTCCCTACCAGTTGGCCCGGGCCGGGATGCAGATTCGGTTGAGTGAAGGATTACAGATGAAAGTCCTTCATCCCCAGAGCGAGTTCCTCTCGGGCACCGATTCCGATGTCAACAACAATTCCATCGTGCTGCGCCTGGTCTATGGCCGGATTTCGTTTCTGCTGGCCGGCGATGTGGAAGAGGAAGCCGAGGCGGCCCTGTTGTCCGGCGGGGAAGACCTGGCCAGCACTATCCTCAAAGCTCCCCATCATGGCAGCGACACTTCTCTTGACCTCAAATTCTTGGAAGCAGTCCACCCTCAACTAGCTGTCATCCAGGTCGGAGCCGAGAACAAGTTCGGCCACCCCGCTCCGACGACGCTGGCCAAGCTGGAAAAGCACGGTGTGGCAGTGTTGCGTACTGACCAGAACGGCACGGTGGAGGTGGTCAGCGACGGCGAGCGATATTGGCTCAAAACGGAGCGATGACAGTCCCAAGCTCGCGCGTCCTGCTTGCGGCGGATTTGGAATCCGTCGCTGAGCCCACGGATTGCAAATCCTCGGGAGCGGTGGTGTCTCTGCTCGCGGCGCTCGTTACGAGCAAGGCTGCGGCAGAGTCTTGACAAAGAAAATTTACTCTGTTATAATACCAATGAAAATAATTTACACACCCAAAAAGGGGATGCCTGGTGTCCGAGGATGAGAGTATTCTTTTGACGATCAGGGGATTGTTGCCCTCCCTGACCACCGGGGAAAAGAAGGTGGGCAACTATGTGCTCCGCTACCCTGATGCGGTGGTCAAGCTTTCCATCACCGAGCTGGCTGAGGCCTGCGGCGTTAGCGACGCAACCATCTTCCGGTTCTGCCGCAAGGTAGGCACCGAGGGCTATCAGGATTTCAAGATTGCCCTGGCCAAAGAGTCAGTCTCGCCAGATAGCCTCGTTTACGCCGATGTCATCCCTGAAGACTCTTTGCTTACCATGGCCGAGAAGATAGTGGAGGCCAACGTCAAAGCTCTGCGGGACACTCTCAAGGTCCTAGATGTGGAGTCGCTGGACAGGGCTTTGAACGCTATCCTGGCTGCCGGCCAGGTGCAGATTTACGCCGTTGGAGGTTCGGGCGTAGCGGCAAGAGAGTTGCAGTTCAAGTTGATGCAACTGGGCATCAATGCCAATGCTTTCATTGATTCTCAGATGCAGTTCATCTCTGCCTCACTTCTGAGCAAGGCAGATGTGGGCATTGCTATCTCTCACTCTGGCAGCAAGCGGCACACAGTGGAGGCCCTCAAGCTGGCCAAAGCGTCTGGGGCAACAACTATTTGCATCACCAGCCACCCAGCCTCTCCTATCGCTAAGGTAGCGGACATCAAATTATACACCTCGGCCTGGGAGGATCTGGTTCACGACGATTTCCCCAGTGTCCGTAACGCTCAACTGACCCTCATTGATGTGATCTATGAGGGAATCCTGAAGAAAGCGCCCCAGCGGGCTAAGGCCAGCCTCTTCAGAACAAATGAAGCCATTTCTACGTTGCAGTTGTGATTTCTCCCAAGCTGGAATCTGGTGAATTTTGAATACCATCATATCTTGCAAAGAAGCTGCATATAACCAAGGTGTAGTGGTTCGTAGTGGCGACTTCAGTCGCTTTTCACCAATCTGAACGGCTAAAGCCGTCACTACGAGCAAAAACGCCGGTGTCCAGTCCCGAGGAAAGGAGGTGGTCTATCAGGTACAAAGCGGCCCATCGTCAATCGTGTCCATAAATTCATTCAACCGGGAGGAGACAAATCATGGGAAAATTACGGTGCGTTAATCTAGTGATAGCTTTGGTTTTGCTGTTGGCACTGTTGCCGGGTGTGATCGGCGCTGCGCCACCGGCCCAGGAGGGCCAGAGCTATGTCGTCCAGAAGGACGACTACCTGTCCCTGCTGGCGGACAAGTATCTGGGCAACGTGATGGCGTGGGTGGCTATCATGGAAGCTACCAATGCCAAATCGGCCGAGGACCCCACCTTCACCTTCATCAGCAACCCCGATCTGATTGAACCGGGTTGGAAGCTGTGGATTCCCAGTG
>JAOZOT010000689.1 GCA_029933115.1 Anaerolineae bacterium
GCTAAGGAGAATGGTAGACCCCCCGGCCTGTTGCGTAAGCCTCTATCGGCCGTTGGTGTATGAGAGATGACATTGTAGTGCAAAGGAGGATGACCCCGTAGTGAAACAACTTGTCCACAACGGTGTATTAGTGCCTGAGCCTCCCCCTCCCCACGGTCTTATTATCACAGTCCGTGGGGAGCCTGTGAGATTGACACCAAAGCAAGAGGAGATGGCACTGGCCTGGGCCCGGAAACAGGGCACACCTTATGTAGAAGACCCTGTATTTGTGCGGAACTTTTTAGGCGACTTTAGCGAGGCATTGGGCGTCACACCCGCACTCTCGGTCGAGGAGGTGGATTTTACACCTGTAATTGATGTTGTTATAGCTGAGCGTGAGGCAAAAGCGCGTTTGACCAAGGAGGAGCGGAAGGCCCAGGCCGCAGCACGGAAGGCCCAGCGGGAGAAACTGCGGGAGAAATACGGTTACGCCATAGTAGATGGTGAGCGTGTTGAGATTGCCAACTATACCGTAGAACCTAGTGGAATATTCATGGGCAGGGGCAAGCATCCGCTTCGTGGCCGCTGGAAGGAAGGAGCCAGCCAAAAAGATATTACCTTGAATCTGAGCCCCGATGCACCCAGGCCGCCTGGTGATTGGAAAGAGATCGTCTGGGAGCCGGACGCCTTGTGGGTTGCGCGTTGGAAAGATAAGCTGTCAGGAAAAATGAAGTACGTGTGGTTGAGTGACACCGCGCCGATCAAGCAGGAGCGAGAGGCTCAAAAGTTTGACGAAGCAGCCAAGCTGGGCGCTGAGCTGGAACGAGTTCGCGCCCACATCGAACAGGGCTTGAGAGATCCGGACCCCAAAAGGAGGATGATAGCCACGGCCTGTTATTTGATTGACGCCTTATGTTTGCGCGTCGGTGACGAGAAGGACCCCGACGAGGCCGACACGGTAGGGGCGACCACTCTGCGTCCTGAGCACGTCACCCTGCACCCTGATGGTACCGCCGAGTTCAGATTCTATGGGAAGGACTTTGTTCGCTGGCACAAGAAGCTGGAACTCCCTGAGATTGTGCGGCAGAACCTGGCAGAGCTTGCTCGTTCGGCTCGGCCACCGAATTCGGGCAACAGGAGCAACAGGAAAAAGCATCCGACCCGCGACAAGCCCCAACTCTTCCCTGATATAGGGAGTCGTGACGTCAACGCTTACCTCTCGGAGGCTCTGCCGGGGTTGACAGCCAAGGTGTTCAGAACCCATCATGCCACAGAGGTCGTCAGAAGCAGCTTGGAAGCCTCCGGTGTCAAGGCCGGCGATCCGGAGTACGAAAAGCGGAAAGCTGCTGCGTTGGCCAATTTGCAGGCCGCCATACTCTGCAACCACACGAAGAATGCTTCCCCAAACTGGCCTGCCAGGCGCGAGAGGCTGAAAGAACGGCAGCGGAAGGCGGAAGAACGTGTGCAGCGGTATCGGTCACAGGTAAAAGAGCGTACCGAGGCTCTCGCGGCTCTCCGGCAGGAGGCCCGTGAGAAAAAGGCGGGCGCTTCGGCTGCCAAGCGAAAGAAATTGGAAGCCTCTTATCAGAAGAAGATCGAACGGGCGAAGCGCAGGATAGAAACCGCAAGAGAGAGACTGCAAAAGGCCAGGGATGCTCGCAACAAGATCCAAGCACAAACAGTTATCGCCACCAAAACGCGCACCTGGAACCTGAACACCAGCTTAAAATCTTACATAGACCCACGGGTCTATTATCGGTGGGGGCAGCGAGTAGAGTACGATGTTCTGGAACGCTACTATCCCAAAAAGTTGAGACAGAAGTTTGCCTGGGTCAA
>JAOZOT010000690.1 GCA_029933115.1 Anaerolineae bacterium
GTGGGCGGGCTGGCCGTTTCCACTGCACGCACCGCTCGGCTCCTGGCCCAGGCTGGCCATGAGGTGCACGTCTGTACACCGAGCGCTTCCCTGCCGCCGGGGGAGGTGCAGAAGACGGTGGAAAACGGGGTAGCGGTGCATCGCTTCGGCGCCCAGAAAAAGATGCACGACACCCTGACCGACTGGTTTGAGTTGGTGACGGGCCTGGGCCGTGAGCTCTCCTTCAATCTGCTACACGGTTTCTTCGCCGCCTACGCCGGCTATCTGGCCGCCTACGCTGCCCGCTATCTGGGCATCCACTCGGTGGTCAGCGTGCGAGGCAACGACCTGGACCGGCTCATCTTCGACTCGGCCCGGGCTCCTTTCATCTTCTATGCTCTGGAACAGGCCGACGCAGTGACGACTGTCACGCGAGACCTGCGGCGCAAGGTGTTGGCCCTGGTGGATCGCCAGGAGGTGTATCACGTCCCCAACTCGGTAGACGCCGAACTGTTTCACCCCAGCGCTCCCAACGTCGCTCTGCGCGAAAAGCTGGGATTGGACCAGGGATACGTCCTGGGTTTCGTCGGCGAGGCGCGGGCCAAAAAGGGCCTGTCTCTCCTGCTCAGAGCCTTTGCCAAAGTAGCCACAAAGGTAGAGGCCCATCTGCTCCTGATCGGCGGGCTGCGGCCCAGGGCCGCAGAGGTCTACCAACTGTTCCGCCGGCGCAATCCGCAACTCTCCCTCCACCTCGTCCCTTACGTCCCTCAGCCAGAGCTGGTGAGCTATTACAATCTCATGGACATGGTTCTGATGCCCTCTCTGCGCGATGGCCTGCCCAACGTCTTGCTGGAGGCTATGGCCTGCCAGCGGACAGTAGTGGCTTCGGACGTAGGCGGCATCTCCGATGTGATCGAGGACGGTCAGAACGGCCTCCTCGTCCCTCCCCGTGACAAGCAGGCCCTCGTTGAGCGCACCCTATCTGCCCTGGCCGACGCCAACCAACGCCAGGCGCTGGGCCAGGCGGCCAGGGAGACCATCCTGCGTGATTACACACCTCAGCATGAACTGAACAACAACCTGCGCATCTACCATCAATTGCTGGCCGGGGCCAGCAGCCTTTCATAGACACCCAGCAGTTTCTCCTGAGCTATCTCCCAGGTGAACTCGCGGCGCACCCGCCGGCAGCCAGCCTCGGCCAATCGCCCGGCCAGAAGTGGATCGTTCAGCAGAGTCAAAATGCAGCGGGCCAAGTCAGCCGGGTCGCCGGGGGTGAAGAGGAGAGCTTCCTGGCCATCGCAGACCAGTTCCCGCACCACCGGCAGGTTGGCCGCCACCAGGGGCTTGCCACAGGCCAGGTATTCCAGCACCTTGATGGGGCAGCAGCCTTGGGTGACGTTGCGGTCGTTGAAGGAGAGAGGGGCCAGGCAAAGATGGGCTTGATTTATAATCTGAGGTATGGTATCATGGGATGCGGAGCCTTCCAGGCTGACCCACTCGGCCAAGCCCATCTTGCGGATGCGCTTTTGAAGGGCTTTGCGCTGCTCCTTGCGCCCCTTGCCCACGATTTGGAGTCGAACGGGGCGCTCCGCCAGGACGAGGGGCATGGCCTCCAAAAGGGTATCCAACCCCTGCCAGCCGGCCAGGGTGCCGATGTAGAGGAGTAGGGGCACCTCGCTGGGTGGAGCAGGACAGGGCGAGAAGCGGGCCGTGTCCACCCCGTTGGGGATGACCGTCACCCGTTCGGGAGGGATGCCCAGACTGGTGATGTACTCCCTGGTCACCCGCGAGGGGCAGACGATGTGGTCGGCCAGGTGCAGGGTGGCCACCTC
>JAOZOT010000016.1 GCA_029933115.1 Anaerolineae bacterium
GCCGAATGCCCTCACAAAACTAAACTGTTACGGGCATTGCCCTCGGCCGGCCGGGCGTAATCTGGGAACGAATTTACGGAGGACTGTACCAAGTCTCAGGCCGAGGGCTCTCCAGGCTTGTGCGAGCCCTCCTTGAATGACATCAAGCAGAGGATGAGGTTGAGAGGTCTGCTATGAAAGTAGTGACCACGGACGAGATGCGTCGCATCGAGAGAGCAGCCGACGCCGGGGGGCTGTCCTTTGCTACAATGATGGAAAACGCCGGCCGAGCCGTAGCTGAAGCCTGTCAGCAGGACCGATGGAGGGGATCAAGAGAGAGACGGATTCTGGTGTTAGTTGGTCCGGGCAACAACGGCGGTGATGGGTTGGTGGCGGCCCGCTACCTCCACGATGCCGGCGCCAGGGTGCAGTTGTACATCGGGAAACGGCGGCTGGAGGGCGATGAGAATTACGCCCTCACTCAGGAGCGAGGCATGGCCACAACCAGAGCCGAAGACGACCCCAACTTGGAATCGCTGAGGAAGTTGCTGCGCGAGGCCGACGTGGTTATTGACGCTGTTCTGGGCACAGGGGTCTCCAGGCCCATAAAAGGTCCGCTGAAGGGTGTGCTGGAGGTTGCTAAAGAGGAAGTCGCTAGAAGAAGGGGAAAAGGCAAAGAGCGGCCGGTCGCCCCCTCCCATCCGTCCCCTCCGCCTGCTCCATCCAGTCCCCTCGTGGTTGCCGTAGACGTGCCCAGCGGGCTGAACTGCGATAGCGGAGTAGTTGATCCGGCTACTGTGCCGGCCGACCTGACGGTGACTTTTGGCTTTCCCAAGGTGGGTCAATTTCTTTTCCCCGGCGCAGAGTACTTGGGTGAGCTTATCGTGGCGGACATTGACATCCCGTCCTCGCTGGCCGATGACGTGCCCCTTGAAGTAGCTACCCCACAAATGGTCAGCGAGCTACTGCCCAGACGTCCCCTGAGAGCTCACAAGGGCACCTTTGGCAAAGTTCTGGTGGTGGCTGGCTCTGTCAACTACACGGGGGCAGCTTATCTGGCCAGCGCCGCAGCCACGCGGGTGGGCGCCGGTCTGGTCACTCTGGCCCTGGCCGAGAGCCTCCATCCCATCCTGGCTTCCAAACTCAGCGAGGTCACCTTCCTCCTGCTGCCTCACGACATGGGCGCCATTGTACCAGAGGCCATGAAAATCCTCAGGGAGAGAGTACGCGATTACAATGCTCTCCTCTTGGGTCCGGGCCTGGGGCGCGACAAGAAGACCATCGAATTTGTGCAGCGGTTTCTGGCCAGAGAATGGCACAGCAAGAGGCCCCGTGTCGGTTTCCTGGCTGCTGCGGAGGGGGGAGCGGAGGAGAATGAGGAGGCCCTGCCTTCATCGGTTATTGACGCCGACGGCCTGAACGCCCTGGCGGACAGGCCCAATTGGTGGAAGTATCTTGCAGGGCCCAACGTGCTCACCCCCCATCCTGGTGAGATGGCCAGGTTGGTGGGCTGCAAGGTGGGTGAGGTTGAGGCCAACAGGATAGGAGCAGCACAGGAGATGGCCGAGCGCTGGCAACAAGTTGTGACTCTCAAGGGGGCCTACACTGTCATCGCTGCGCCTGAGGGACAAACGGTCATCATCCCATTCGCCAATCCGGGGCTGGCCACTGCTGGCAGCGGTGACGTGCTGGCGGGAGCAATCGTGGGGTTCCTGGCGCAAGGGTTGTCGCCTTTTGCGGCGGCAGTAGCGGGAGCCTACATACACGGCTTGGCGGGCGACATGGTGCGAAGCAAGATGGGAGACGCAGGGATGGTAGCCGGTGACCTTCTGCCCGTGTTGCCCTTGGCCATCGCTCGGGTTTCACAATAGTCATCGTTTACAGGCAGGCTTATCTTGCAGCAACCTTTGGCCACCGAAAGGTGTAACCTGGCATTGTCAAGGCAAAAAGGCAGGGAAAAACATCCCTGCCTTTTTTGCTAAAACGGGGATCGTGGGAGTTCTCAAGGGGAAGATAGTACGGCTAATGCTAGGCTTCCGCCTCAGCCTTGACCTCGGCCGGTCCTCTGGCTTTGGCCAAAAGTTCTTCCTTCTTTTCGACGGCCGCCTTCTTGCCTTCTTCGATGGCCTCTTCGACGCGCACCCTGGCGTCGGCGATGATCTCCTCTATCTTCTTCCTGGTTTCCTCGGACAGTTCTTCGGCCCTCTTGCGGGCCTCTTCGGATAGCTCCTCGGCCCTCTTGCGGGCTTCAATAGCTAACTCCCCGGCCCTGGCCTTGAGCTCGATGCCCTTCTCTCTGAGTTGAGCTCTGGTCTCCTCGCCAGATTGAGGAGCTAAGATCAGAGCGACGGCTGCCCCCACCAATCCGCCAATAACGAATCCGGCAAAGAATTCCAACCCACCATCTCTTTCAGCCATTGTCATTCCCTCCTTTTTGCTTTATGCACTGCTTGTGTCAAACTTAACCGAGATCAGCCTGGCCCTCGCTTGCCTCTACCCTTTGAACGCAGGCCGGTAATGGCCTGAGCTACCCCTTTGACCGCCCCGACTATGCTGGCCACTGTCATTATGGGCGAGACCACAGTGTCGCTGATGAAGGTGGTCGTACCCCGCACTGTGTAAACGGTCTCACTGGTGGCATTGAGCACCGGTTTTATCTCCCTCTCCAGAGTCAGGATCAGGTAAATCAACAGAATGGTCACCACTCCCAGGAAAAATATCACCACCAGTGTCTCGAAGGCCAGGACGATGATGGCAATATCACGGAGGAAGGTAGTCGTCTGAGGCCGTGAGTAGAGGAAGAACCCCGCTATCACTAAAAGAGCCACTGTAACCACGACGGCCACAGAAACGATGATAATCATCTTTTGGGCCCGCGGGTCCATTGGAGTTCTGGCCTCCGGGCTCTTCACTTTGCCTTCAACCTGTTCATTCACCGTTCCTCTCCTTTACCGTAGGGCTCACGCAGCGGGGCCTGGGGAGCCTTCGGCCTGAGCGTTCGACCGAGGGCTTGAGGATGCTATTGTAATTATATCACATTTTCAACCACTTAGCAATAAACAGAATGAGCCAACACGTCAAACTGGCCTCGACGACGTGAATCTGGCCAATCATAAAGATTCCCAGGCCCAGGGTGCTGCCCACCAGTTGGCCCAGTCCGAAACCGACCAGCCCTGCGGCCAGGTAGATAAGGAGGTCCTTGGCAGTCGTGCCCTTCCAGACGTGGAATAAAGCTCCATAGGCACTGGCCATAATTATGGATAGAACCAGGGCAGGAGAAGAAAGTGACAACTTGACACCTTCCTGATTTTCAGGTGTGACGCATCTGGGGTCAGCTCGCCTTGGCGATGATGCCCCCCCCGAGGACAATCTCGCCCTGGTAGAAGACTACCCCTTGGCCTGGCGTGATGTCCCGCTGAGGCTCAACAAAGCTCAAAGTGACCCTGTTCCCATCAATGGGAGTGAGGGTGGCTTTCGCCTCCAGTGCTTTGTAACGGATTTTGGCGGTGACCTCCACAGGGCCGGCCGGTGCTTCTCCCGAGACGAAACTGACCTGGTGGGCTATCAACTCCTGCCGCCCCAGTTCTGCCTTGGTGCCGGCAACGATGGTGTTGCGGGCGGCGTCTATTTCCAGGACGTAGAGGGCCTCTGGCGCGGCGATGCCCATCCCTTCTCGCTGACCAATGGTGTAGAAAGGCAACCCCTTGTGTTGGCCGATTACCCGTCCGGCCGTGTCCACGATGGGGCCTGGCTTGATGGTCTCTGGTGCGTGGGCGCGCAAAAAGCGGCGATAATCGTTGTCGGGGACGAAGCAGAGGTCCTGGCTTTCGGATTTCCCCGCTATCGGCAGCCCCCGCTCCGAGGCCATAGCTCGCACCTCGTCCTTGGTGTAGTCGCCCAAAGGGAAGAGGAGGTGAGCCAATTCTTTTTGGCCCAGCATGTACAGGGCATACGATTGGTCTTTCTGCCTGTCAACGCCCCTCAGCAGTTGGTAATGGCCATTGGCCCGCCTGATGCGAGCATAGTGACCGGTGGCCAGATACTGGGCGTCCAATGAGAGGGCCCGACGGAGCAAAAGATCAAACTTGATGTGACGGTTGCAGGCCAGACAGGGGTTGGGAGTACGACCACCGGCATATTCATGGATGAAGTAATCAACGACGTGCTGCTTGAAATCCTTTTCGTAGTTGATGAGATAGAAAGGGATGTCTAGAATCTGGCAGACGTAGCGCGCATCCTCCACCGCTTCCGGCGAGCAGCAGCGGTTGGTGGCATCTCCTTCCGCGCCCCCCTCTGCCCAGAGGCGCATCATGACACCGATGACTTCGTAGCCTTCCTCGACCAACAAGGCGGCCGCCGTAGAGCTGTCCACTCCGCCGCTCATGGCCACTACGACTCTAGCAGTTCGTCTTTTATCCTTTACCCTCATTGTGTTTACTACGGTAATCCTCAATAGCCTTGTGCAAAGTGCTGGCGGCCAGGTTGGAGCAGTGCATTTTCTTCTCCGGCAGGCCGCCCAGAGCCCTGGCCACGTCTTCATCGGTCAGGGCCTCGGCCTCGGCCAGGGTCTTGCCTTTGATCATCTCGCTGGCCATAGAGCCCGAAGCGATGGCTGCCCCGCAGCCAAAGGTACGGAACTTTATATCTGTGATGTGGCTGTTGTCAACTTTGATGTAGATTTCCATCAGATCGCCGCAGACAGGGCTGCCCATCTTGCCCACTCCGTCGGCGTCCTCGATGATCCCCACGTTGCGTGGGTTCTGGAAATGTTCGATGACCAGTTCCGAATACTCCATCTCCCTCGCCCCTTTTATCGGAATAATACCTTCTCTAACTCTCTCAGCCTCTCTACCCCCTTCATCTCGTAGGCGAAGAGGGGTAGTTGGATGATCTTCATCCGCCCGTCTCCGTACTCATCGGCCAGCATGTTGATGTACGGTATCTGCATGGCCCTCCTCGCCCGGTGAAACTCACAATCGGGGTTTTGAATGACGTTGTTGATGATCAGATGCCGGATGGTAAGCCCGTAGCGTTCGAACTCTCTCACCAGTCGCTTGGCCTGGTAGACCCCCAGGGCCTCGGGGATAGTCACCAGGATGAACTCGGTGTTGGCCGGGTCTCTCATGAAATCTGTGACTTCCTTGGCCAGGGCTTTCCAGCTTTCTATCAGTTCAAGGAAGGGGACCTTTTTCAACTTGAAAGCGTCACGAATCTCGAAGTAGAATCGGGGAGCCATGCGCAGGTGTGCAATGAACTTGTAGGGCAGGTCGAGAAGGCGCAGCGTGTCGCCGGCCGGGGCTGTGTCCCAGACGATCAGGTCGTAACGTCCGTCTTTGACCCGTTCCAGGATATAGTCCAGCATGAACTCTTCCTGGATGCCAGGCGCAATGGCCACGTAGTCTATGACTTCATCGTATTCCATGTCAATAAGGGTGGAAGCCGCCTCGTAAATCTCTGGACCGAACTTTGCCTTCCACCTTTTCATCACTTCGTCGGGGCTTATTTCCAGGGCATAGAGGTTCTCTATACCTTTCACCGGTTTCTCCGTCGGCCCCACTTCCATTTCAAATATGTCGGAGAGGGAAGGGGTGAGGTCACTGGAGATGATCAAGGTCCTTCTGCCCATCGAGGCATAGTGAAGGGCCGTGGTAGCCGAACAGGTCGTCTTCCCCACGCCCCCCTTTCCTCCAAACATGAGCACGCGCTTGCTGGTGTGATCTAAATCTGAAAGGGACATGAAACCTCCTGACTTTAGTGCTCAAACGTCTCCAAATTAAGGCTCTTCACAGGTCACCCAGCTTAGAGATTACTCGCCCGGCCAACTTCAAAGTCTTTTTGGTGATAGCGGGTAATCTCGTGACTGTATCATCATAATCTGCCTTGTTTCTATCTTTTCTCAGACGATTCAAGTTCTCTCCCACCTCTCTACGCACTTTATCGGGGCTCTTTTTGAACTGGTTTCGCACATATCTGTGAGCTTGCCCCCCAGGCGGGATTGAATGACCCTCTTTATCACGCAAATGGTTTCGCGCCTTACAGAAAGCTGCGTAGTAGGCCCGACTGATTGCGGAACGGAGTCTGGCTTCCTGACTTGAGGGGCTTGTCGCTTGCCCGACAAGTTCTTGCGCCAGACCGAAATACTCTGACCGGTCAAAACTCATTGGAACTCCACATCAATACAAAGCATCCCTTGCGCCCGGTCTAGTGCGTCCAGCCACCAGTCCTCATCGAATTGTTCAAGGTTTTCGAGGGCCTCATCCGGGTCAAGGTCTACGGCGACAGACGCTACCAATTGATAGTCGCCGTTTGCTTCTGGATCAGCGACGACCTCGAGAAAGATCAACGAGTCTGGAAAATAGGTTCTAATCCTGTCGTATGCCTCCAACAACAGTGGGGCAAGGAACGGGTATTTCTCAAGAAACCCCAGGACCTCCGCTCGTCGTCTAAAGGAGTATAAGCGCTCAAGCAACTGAAGCGCAGCCCGGTGGACACGGACTGTTGAAGCACCTACTTCTTGCCAGGTTTGTATCACGTCTGGAGGCTCTTGCAAAGCTACGGTGAAGCTTGGCCACCTCGTCACGTCCACCGAGGCCGCCTTGGGCTCTGGTGGACACCGTGCCTGCCCGAGCAAGGAGAGCAGAGCCCATTGAGAAGCGGATCGCGTCAATTCTCGGGAATTTACAAGATATGGCATCTATTCTGTTACCTCCTCAAACATTTGCCTCAGTCGATCCGTGATGCAGGCTTCAAAAGCTTCTTCAACGCGGTTATGCGCAATATCCAACCATTCAAAGACATCGTCTAGCACAACCTCTCCCGGTTTGACGAGGAAGTAATCGAAATCAAGTATCATGGCAACAGCATTAGGCATCTCAGCGCCGGCATTTGTTAACTCGAGTTTCAAAATATCTCTGAAGCCCTCGTATGGCACCTGGATTCCCACTATGAATGGGCCGAAATCCTGGGGCAAATTTGGTCCAACAAAAGGTCGAAACTCAAAATAATCTTCCAACTCGATGTGCTGGTCCGCAACTTCAATGCGGTTGATATACCGTAGCCCCACGCGGTGGATACTCTTGGGGCTTGCCACATCGCAGTAAGCCCTTAGACCTCTTTTGATCAAAGGTAGGAACTCTTGCCATGAAGGATAGGGCTTCAAATGATTGACAGCCATAAAGTGTGGACCCACCTGGATGAGAGCCTTTTCATCCTCACGCAGGAATTGCATTCGATCCGTGGTTTGGACTTGCTGTTCGATTCCCTCTGGGCCGGCCGATATGCTTACAGTAAGCTGCTTAGCCTGACGTCGCTTGGGGAAAGTGTCCTGCACTTTTTCATATATGAGACCCAGCATGGCGAGATCCCAGGGGGAGTTTGGCTCAAACTGAAACTCGCATAGTGCCTCGACAATCGGAGGGTTTTTATATTTTCTACCCATTAAATCGGTCCTCCTTAGGCCTTGGTAATGAAACCCGGGTCTACTCGGATTTGTGGGGTAAGCCAGCCTCCCGCAGGTTTCATACAGCCTTTGCTGAGGCAGGAACTGCGGAAGGCGAAGCAATTTAGCAACGATCAGGTGCCTCAGCCTGCGGGAGGCTTATCCCCACCCCTCGAATCCGTGTAGAGCCTGAAACCCTCTTGTGTGAGACGCCGCCTAACCCGCCTCTTCTGGCGGGAATGAGGCTAGATAGATGTCTAGGGTCCTGTCCACAGCCTGGGCCACGAACTCCACAAAATCAGCCGTCTCACCTTGATGGGCTTTTTCCAGCAAGTCGTAGTACCGGCCGCGGTCCTCGTTCCTGATGATGGCCGGCGGGTAGCCGTTGCGCAACAGGATCAGGTTCATCAACAAGCGAGCAGTGCGCCCATTGCCGTCAACGAAGGGGTGGATGTCTACCAGTTTGAAGTGAGCCAGCGCGGCCAGTTCTACCGGATGCAGAGCCTGGGCCTCTTGAGAATTCAGCCACAGCCCGAAATCGTGCATCAGTGGCGGTACAGCCGAAGGATCGGGCGGTACATAGTTGGAACCGGTGATACGCACCGATATACGACGATAACGCCCCGCCTCCTCGTCGTTGATGGTGCGCAGGATCAGGGCATGAATCTGGCGGATAGTATGCTCAGTCAGCGGCTCGTGGCTAGCAGCCGAGGCCTCTACCCAATCAATGGCGTGTTTGTGGTTGATTACTTCCAGGTGCTCTCGCAGTGGCTTGCCCTTCACCGTCAAGCCGTCGGCCAGGATGACTTTTGTCTCGGCCAAAGTGATGCTAGAGCCCTCGATGGCATTGGAGTGATAGGTCCATTCCACATCAAAATATTCTTTGAGCTTGGCAGCGACGGCCGGCGGCAACGGGCGAAGCCGGTCCAACTCGGCTTTCCTGGCACCGACACGTTCTAGAATATCTTGGTAACTCATTCGTCACCTGTCTGGCTGCACTCTCTTCATCACCAACGGCCTGGGCTTGGTCCTACCGGGCCGCGTACAGCGGGCTCATCATTCGCAGCTTCTCCACGATGCCCGGCAGGACACTCATCACGTAATCAACGTCGGCGGCGGTGTTCTCCCGCCCCAAGGTCAGGCGCAAGCTGCCGTGGGCAATCTCCGGTGGAATACCCATGGCCGTCAACACGAATGACGGCTCCGCCTCGCCGGTGGTACAGGCTGAACCACTAGAGGCGCAGATGCCGGCCAGGTCCAAGTTAAGGAGGATAGCCTCGCCCTCGACGTACTTGAAGACGAAACTGGCGTTGTTGGGCAGGCGGTTGGTGGGATGGCCGGTCAGTTGGGCGTCGGGTATTTCGGCCGTGATCTCGTCAATGAGCCGGTCGCGCAAAGCAGCGATGCGCTGATTGTTGCTTTCCACGTGGTCGTAGGCCAGGCGCAGGGCCGTGGCCAGGCCGACGATGTAGGGCACGTTTTCGGTGCCGGCCCGCCGGTTGCGCTCGTGGCCGCCTCCGGTCTGGGTGGGCAGGAGCGGTGTGCCATTGCGCACGTACAGTACTCCCACACCCTTGGGGCCGTAGAACTTGTGGGCCGAAAGGGAGAGGAGATCAACGTTCAGTCCGTCCACATTGAGATCGAGAGTGCCGCCGGCCTGCACGGCATCTGTGTGGAAGGGGATGCCCTTCTCCTTGGCGATCTTCCCAATCTCGGCGATGGGCTCGATGGTGCCCACCTCATTGTTGGCGTACATGATGCTGATGAGCACGGTATCGTCACGGATGGCCCGGCCCACATCGTCGGGGTCAACCACGCCGTGCTCGTCCACCGGCACGTAGGTCACCTCAAAGCCGAAGTGCTCCTCCAGGTGCTCGCAGGTGTGGCCGACGGCGTGGTGCTCGATGGGGCTGGTGATGATGTGATTGCCCTTGCCGGCCTCCCGCCGGGCCAGGCTCACCCCTCTGAGAGCCAGGTTGTCGCTCTCCGAACCACAACTGGTGAAAATGACCTCCTCGGGTTTGCAGCCCAGAATGTCGGCCACCGTGCGGCGAGCTTCGTCCAGGGCCTTGCGGGCCTCGCGCCCCAGGCTGTAGATGCTGGAAGCGTTGCCATAGTGTTCGGTGAAATAAGGTATCATAGCCTCCACCACCTTGGGGTCAACAGCAGTGGTGGCGGCGTGATCCAGGTATATAGTTCTCATGCGTTCTGTCATGGTTTAAATCCCCCTCATTTGGTCTCGGAAGATTCCATTTTTTGCTTGCGGCGGATGGGCAATCCGTCGTCAGCTTTTACCCTCAGGTGTCCGTCGCCCTCCAACCTTTGCAAGCGGGTCTCCAGTTCCTCTATCCGGTCGCTGAGTTGGGTCAAGGCTTCCACCACCGGGTCTGGCAATCGCTCGTGGTGCAGATCGTACATGCGCGTGCAACGCTCGCCGTTCACGCTGATCACCCGACCAGGCACGCCGACCACCGTGGCTCCAGGTGGCACCGGTTTGACCACTACCGAGCCGGACCCGATCTTGGCCCTGTCACCCACCTCAATGGGACCCAGCACGATGGCGTCGCTGCCTACCACCACGCCGTGGCCAATGGTGGGATGCCGCTTTTTCTTCTCCAGAGAGACACCGCCCAGCACTACCCCTTTGTACATCAGCACATCGTCGCCGATCTCTGTTGTCTCGCCAATCACCACCCCCATGCCGTGGTCAATGAAGAAGCGCCGTCCAATCTGGGCCCCTGGATGGATCTCGATGCCCGTCAGAAAACGGTTGACGTGGGAGATGAAACGGGCCAGGAGTAGGAACCCTCGCTTCCAGAGGAAGTGAGCGAGGCGATGGAACCAGATGGCGTGCAGGCCCGGATAGCAGAGCAGCACTTCCGGCAGGCTGCGAGCAGCGGGATCCTTGGCAAAGACGGTCTGAATGTCTTCCCGTATCATGGTGAGCAAGCTGGCCTTCTCTTTGGGCGGAGCCTTTTTCCAGGGGCACTTCTCGCACAGAAGGGCGCCAGATTCTCGCATTTGTCGCATTATGTTTTCAATGTCTGTCATAACTTTCCTTTTGGGGATTTGTATTTACTAAATCGGCCAGCGTCGTCGAGTCCAGGGCGGTGACAATGCTATCGCGTACCTTCTCCCACACAGGGCGGGTGAGGCACACTTTCTCTCGCTCACAACAGCCCGGTTGACGAACCTCGGAGGCACACACCACAGGAGCGATAGGGCCTTCTAAAGCGCGCAGGATGTCTCCTATGGTGATAGCCTGGGGTTCGCGGGCCAGGTGGTAGCCACCGTGGGCCCCTCGCGTGCTCACCACCAATCCGGCCTCTCGCAGCGAGGCCACGATCTGCTCCAGGTAAGCCAGGGAGATATTCTGTGAACGGGAGACTTTGATCAGTGGGAGGGGACCCTGACCGTAGAAGCGGGCCAGTTCCACCATGGCCCGCACTCCGTATTGCCCTCTGGTCGAGAGTTTCATGCTTCACCCATCGCATTCTAAGATCGGAATACGCACAGAATTCCTAGTAAAATAGTCGGGATTATTCTATCACACTATTGGTGTTCTGTCAAGAGCAAATCGACTTGACTTTACCCAGATCGCGAGGATGGTAGTAGGAAGCCCTCGGTGAAGCCGAGGGAATTGTCACAGCTGCCCCGGGAAGCCTTTTCCTGGAGCGGCTGTGATTTACCCCCACCTCGCAGTGGGGGCTTCAAGACTTGCGGGTAAAGTCAAGCAAATCGAATTCCCGAACGTGGCCAGAATCCCACAGTTCAGGCAGCGCACCCGGCAATCCGGCGTAGTCTCACCCTTCAGGCTGCTCTCACATTCGGCGGCCAGGAACTCTATCCTGACGCCGGTGTCAATGTGTGCCCAAGGCAGCACTTCATCCAGGGGACGCTCCCGCCGGGCGTAAAAGTCGGGATCCAGGCTCACCTCGGCGAAAGCTTGCTCCCAAAGCCGCATCTCAAAGAGCTCATTCCAGGCGTCGAACCTGGCTCCCAACTGCCAGGCCCGGTGGATGACCCGTCCCAGCCGCCGGTCGCCCCGGGAGAGGGTCGCCTCCAGAAGGCTGCTCCGGGGGTCGTGCCAACTGAAACGGATGCCTTTGCCCCGCAAGCCCCTGCGCAAGAGAGCCAGGCGCTCCCCCAAGCTCGCCTCGTCGAGCAGAGGCATCCACTGGAAGGGGGTGTGCGGCTTGGGGATGAAGGTGGCCACACTGACGCTCACTTGAGCCCTGCGGCCCTGGTGCTGGCGTCCCACTGCCAGCACCTTCCTGACCAACTCAACGATGGCCGCCACGTCTTCCATCGTCTCTGTGGGCAGGCCGACCATGAAGTAGAGTTTGATGCGCTGCCAGCCGCTGCTGTAGGCCGCCTCGGCCGTGCTCAGGAGGTCTTCTGCGGTCACTTTCTTGTTGATTACGTCCCGTAGGCGCTGGCTGCCGGCCTCTGGAGCGAAGGTGAGGCCCGTCTTGCGCCGCTCCTGGAGCATCCTAGCCAGTTCTACAGAGAAAGAATCAATGCGCAGGGAGGGCAGGGAGATAGCCACCGGCTGATCACGGTAGCGGGAGGTGAGTTCCCGCAACAGGGGTTTGATCTGGCTGTAATCGGTGCTGCTCAAGGAAACGAGGGCGAGTTCATCGTAGCCGGTGCTTTTCAGGATCTCATCAACGGTGGCCACCACCTCCTCTGGAGGGCGCTCGCGCCGGGGGCGATATATGACTCCGGCCTGGCAGAAGCGGCAACCTTGGGTGCAGCCCCGCTGTATCTCGATCATGGCCCGGTCGTGCACGGCCTCGATATAAGGCACGATGAGCCGGGTGGGAGCAGGAGGCAGCGGGGCTACGATGCGCTTGGTGATGGTGGGCCTGGCCTCGGGAATCAGGGGTTCGATGCCGGCCACCGTGCCGTCGGGGTGATAGGTCACGTCGTAGAGGGAAGGCACGTAAATCCCGTCAATGAGAGCCGCCCGGCGCAGAAACTCTTTCCTCCCCCCCTTTCCCTCTCCCTCGTCTCTTTTCCATTCCTCGTAGGCCTTCACCAGTTCCAACAGCACCTCCTCTCCCTCGCCGATGACAAAAAGGTCGAAGAAATCGGCCAGGGGTTCGGGGTTGTAGGTGCTGCTGCCACCGCCGATGATGAGGGGATGAGTCTCATCGCGTTCTGTGGCCAAAGGTGGGATGCCGGCCAGGTCCAGCATGTTCAGGACGTTGGTATAGTTCAACTCGTAGGGCAGAGAAAAGCCAACGATGTCGAAATCAGCCAGGGGGCGGCGCGATTCCAGGCTGAAGAGAGGGAGGCCTGCCCGGCGCATGGCCTCTTCCATGTCCACCCAGGGAGCGTAGACCCGCTCGGCCAAGATGTTGTCCTCGCGGTTCAGGATGTCGTAGAGGATCATCAGGCCCAGGTTGGACTGGCCTACCTCGTAGATGTCGGGGTAGGCCAGGGCTATCTTCACCTCGATTTGATCCCAATCCTTGGCGATGCTATTCCATTCGCAGCCCGTATAGCGAGCGGGCCGCGCCACCTGTGGCAATATGCGTTCCAAAGCGGCGGTGACGTCCACTACTGTCCCTCTCTAGTCGCGAGGCTGGGCTTGCGCCGCGAAGCCTGCTGCGCAGGCGCGAGGCTACGAGGCGGCATCGGGCACCACTTTGACCAAAACCCGTCGTCGGCGTGGGCCATCGAATTCGGCCAGGAAGATGCCCTGCCAGGAGCCAAAAACCAGGCGACCGCCCTCGATGAATACGGTCTGCGAGGCACCCATCAGGCTGGCTTTGATGTGGGCCGGCGAGTTGCCCTCGGCGTGACGGTAGCGGCCGCCGGCCGGGACAAGCTTGTCGAGCACACTGAGGATGTCTGTCCTCACCGTGGGGTCCCAGTTCTCGTTGATGGTCACGCCGGCCGTGGTGTGTGGGACAAAGATATGGCAAAGGCCATTTTGCACTCCACTCTCTCTCACCACTCGTTCCACTTCAGAAGTGATGTCAACGAACTCGGTTTTCTTCGAGGTGCTGATCTGCAATTGGACGTTCATCTGCTCTCCTCTCCTTTACGATTCAGGTAGGTCTGCACTTAGCGCGGTGGGGGGTAGGTTGCCCAAGGGCGCGGGGGAGGAAAAATCCTTGGAAATTTCAGCCTCTCGTCAAATCCCAGATGCTCCCACTTCATCCTCTAAATCCTACTCCCACTCTATCGTCGCCGGTGGTTTGCTGCTGATGTCGTAGACTACCCGGTTGACGCCCGGCACCTCGTTGACGATGCGGTTGGAGATGCGGGCCAGGAGGTCGTAGGGCAGGCGAGCCCAGTCGGCGGTCATAAAGTCCTCGCTGGTCACAGCCCGCACAGCCACCACGCTCTGATAGGTCCGCCCGTCGCCCATCACCCCCACGCTCTGCACCGGCAGGAGCACAGCAAAGACTTGGGCCGTCTCCCGGTAGAGGCCCGCCGCCCGCAGTTCCTCGATGACGATGGCATCGGCAGCTCGCAAAGTCTCCAACCGCTCCCAGGTCACCTCGCCCAACACCCGCACCGCCAGCCCAGGGCCGGGGAAGGGATGCCGCCACACGATCTCCTCCGGCAGTCCCAACTCCTCACCCACGGCCCGCACCTCGTCTTTGAACAGGTACCGCAGCGGCTCCAGCAACTCGAAGCGCATGTCGGCCGGCAGGCCGCCCACGTTGTGATGGGTCTTGATGCGGCGGGCCTCAGGCCGGCCTGCGCTCTCGATGAGATCAGGGTAGAGGGTGCCTTGCGCCAGGAAATCCACCCGACCCAGCCGCTCCGCCTCTCGCTCAAAGACGCGGATGAAAAGCTCGCCGATGCGCCGCCTTTTCTCCTCCGGGTCTGTAACTCCCTCCAGGGCCGTCAGGAAATCTTCGACGGCGTTGACCGGCACCAGCTTCATCCCCCGCCGACGCTGAAAGGTCTCCACCACTTGTTGTGGTTCGCCCCGGCGCAGGAGGCCGGTGTCAACAAAGATACAAGTCAGTTGCTCGCCTACGGCGCGGTGGACCAGGGTGGCCGTCACCGCCGAATCCACACCGCCGCTCAGGCCGCAGACGACCGATTTGTCGCCCACCCGCTCGCGGATACGGGCCACGCTTTCTTTGATAAAGGACGATGGTGTCCACGTCCCCTGGCAGCCACAGACGTTGAAAAGGAAATTGCGGATTATCTCCTTGCCCAGGGGAGTGTGGGCCACTTCGGGGTGGAATTGTAGGCCATAGCGTTTGCGGTTCTCATCGCCCATAGCAGCAATGGGGGAATTGGTGGTGAAGGCCAACATCGAGAAACCGGGGGGCAGCCTTTCGATGCGGTCGCCGTGGCTCATCCACACGGAGAGGGAGGAGGGGAGAGAGGAGAAGAGAGGAGAACTCGTGCCGGTGAGGGTGACCTCGGCCGGGCCGTACTCCCGTTTGCCGGCCGGAGCCACCCGACCTCCCAGGCAGTGGGCCAGCAGTTGCATACCGTAGCAGATGCCCAGGATGGGCAGGCCGCTTTCCAGCACGTAGGCGGGCAGTTGCGGTGCGCCTTCTTCGTAGACGCTGGCCGGGCCCCCGGAGAGGATAAAGCCCCGGGGGTTCAGGGCCATCACCTCTCCCGCCGGGGCATTATGGGGAAGCAACTCGCAGTAGACGTGCTGCTCCCGCACCCGGCGGGCAATGAGCTGGCTATATTGGGAACCAAAATCGAGAATGACGATGGTCTCATGGTCCATTCAAGCTCCCCGGGCTTTGCGGCGCAAGCCCTACTTGAAAATATAGTACGTTGCTCTTTTGTCCCCGATCTTCAGCAACAGGTTTTTGTCCACCAGGTCGGCCAGGTCACGGCGGATGGTCTCGGCGCTGACATCGGGGCATAGTTCCTGATACTCGCGGTTGGTGATGCGCCCCCGCTCGGCCAGGTAAGCCAGGGCCTTCTCCTGCCGCTCGTTCAGATGTAGGTGTCGCCAGCGGCGGGCGTCAATCTCATCGCTGATCAGGGTCTCGCCATGGCCATAGAGGGTCACCTGGAAACCGTTGGCCGTCTCCTGGAAGACAGGAGCCGGCAGGCCGTGGTCAAGCATCAACTGTATCATGCGGTCAATGCCGTAGCCCAGCCGTTCAATGAAACCCATGTCGGCCAGAATCTGCACGATGACCTCGTTGCGAGAGAATCGCTCGTCTACAATGTTGTCCAGGGTGACGTGGCCAGGCAGGCGGCCGGGGCTGTAGAATTCGATGCGGTCACTGAACATGAGGATGCGGATGCCCTCGCCCCGGATGCTGTAGTCACGATGGGCCACGGCGTTGACAATAGCTTCGCGCACGGCTTCGACTGGGTATTCCGTCCGCTCCTCACGCTCCAGCCTCACCAGGCGGACTCCTTTGCTCATGTTGCTGACCAGGAAGCTTTCCGCCCGGCGGATTTGTTCGGGCAAAGTGCCACGGATGTCCTCCCGCAGGAACTCGTCGCTCATCTCCCGCCCGGCGTAGCGCACCACGATAATCTCACTGGAGCGGAAGAAGCGTTCTGGTTCCCGGCCAAAAAGGAGGAGGCCGGCGTTGGTGGGCCGATAGCGGGTGCCCTTTTTCGTCAGGCAGCCGCGTTTATATAGGGCCTCTTTAGCTGTCTGGCCGGGGACGCTTTCCAGGAGGACAAGATATTTCTCTACCTTCTCCCAGTCAATGTCTTCCAGAGTGGCGCCCGGAGTGGCCAGCGACTCGAAGCTGACCTCGCCGCGCTCCATCATCAGTTGCCGTACCTGACGGGAGGTCATGGGTGTGTCGTGGGGACCATCGCGCATCAGGTAGCGACCATTCAGGCTGTAGACGTGGGGCAGCCCTGGCGGGACGGTGATGACCAGGACTTTTACGCCGTCCAGATTGACCAGTTCGGGCAGGGGGATAATGAGGGGAGGATCGGCCAGAAGGGCTGCTTTCAGGGCCTTGTCTCGCGCTGCCTCAGGATCCTTGAGGCCCATTGGCTTGGCCGACCTGGCTCCCACACCCAGGAGGACGACGCCCCCGTTGCTGTTGGCCAGGGCGACGAGGGATTGAGCTAGTTTGGCCGGGGTTACACTCTCTGGTTTAAAGTCTGTCTCCTGGCTTTTGCCCCGCCGGTAAATAGCCCGCACTTCGTCTTCCGTCAAGGCACCTCACCTCACACAAAGCCAGATTGAAATCTGTGGCTTGGGAGCGCTGGGCGGACGAAGCCAAGGTGTCCGCGTAGGCGGACAACCTGCACCGCAAGCGCTCCTTCAGGTGCGATTTCAATCGCCAGCCAGGGGCTTTTCTCACCCCTCACCTGCCGCGAGGAAAAATCTACCTTCGTAAGCCAGTCTCCCCAGGCTTCGCTGCGCGAGCTAACTAGACCGGCGAGAGCGCCAACGATATGCTCACGAGGCCTTCGCTGAGCAGCACGTAGGCTGCTACAACCGTTATCAGGCAGCAGCAGCAAAGCAGGAGGAGCACTATGGCTGCGATGAGAGCCGTATTGCGGCCACCCTCTTCGCCTCTGGGGGGCGGCGCAGCAGGGTAGGTTGGTGGAGCAGAAGGGGGTTCGTAGGCCGGTGAGGGTGGCGCCTGGCTGACAATGGTCTCATCAGCAGGTGGGGGCGCTGTGGGCGGCATCCGGCTGACGAGAGTCTCATCCGAGGGGGGAGGGGCCGAAGGCGGCATTCGGCCGACGATGGTTTCCTCTACCCCCAGGTCTGCCCCGCAATTGGGGCAGAAGCGATCGGCGGATGAGATTGGGTTACCACAATGTGGGCAGTTCATAGATGACGCTCCTTTCGCAGATTTGTCGTCCAGTGTCGAGAAATTGGATGTAGCCAATCAACCCGTGGGCGGTATCATACGGTGTAATTTCCAGCCAGGTTGCACCCCGCCCTCGTCAGCAGCTTCCCAGATCAATTCCCAGGTCACGTCACGGGGTGGATCCTCGCCTTCACTGGTCACGCTGGCCACAGTGACAGTGACCCGGACCGGTTCGTGCTTTTCCTCTTTTTCCCGGTCAGGGGTATAGATGATGCGCTTGACCAGAACTTTTTGGATTTGGTCGCCACTGGCTGCTGTCCCGAAGCTGTCGGTCCCCACTGCGTTCTTCAGCCCGCTGGCCTCGCTCAGGTAGGTTTGGGCTAGGGGATTATTTCGGCCCAGGGCCAGGTAGAAGGCCAGGACCACTTTTTCGGGATAGGGAGATTGGACCACACCCTCAGGCACGCCAAAGGCAAATTCGACACTGGTTTCCACGGGTGGCCACAACTCTCTCCCTCCCGGCCGGAAGTAACTGCCATCCTTGACGTCATAGACGTTCTTGATGGACAACTGGCTGCGCTCTTCGGTGCGCTCTTTGACGGTGACTCTGGAACCTTCCAGCGTTATCCCCCCGCTGCCGTGGAAGAAACCCAGACACTCGTAACCTTGCTGTCCTTCGGTGGGGTTCTTCGACAGGTCGTTTTTATCTTTGTCATACCAGTGAAAGATGCTCAAGCTCACCGCCAGGCCCTCCTCAGCGAAACATTCCACCAGCAGTTCTGGGCCCTCGTTGGCCGGGATCAGGTCATCTGTCCTTGCCACGCAGTTCTGCTCACCGAGGTAGACCCTGTCGGGGGGGTGCAACTCATAAGGAAAGACCACGGGTGGATCGCCGTGATCGTCGTTGTAAACGGCTGCGCCGATGGGGCTGAATCTGCGTCCCGTGGCTCCTTCGACCAGGTCAAACTTGTAGAAGACGATCCATTCGTTCTTGCCGTCACCGTCGGCGTCGAGGAGTTGCACCTCCTGGGGACGCTTGCTTGGGGGCAGGATTTTGGTAAAGTCTAGCTTCTTGTCCGCCGGGCGAAACGCTTCCATCGGACCGCAGCCGGCCACTACCAGGCCGAGCATTACTCCCAGAAGAGGCAGCTTCCTCAAGGGTGACAGTGAGATTAACATGGCATCCGACCTCTTTCCGACCTCAAGTAGATCGCACTTTCACGGCGCACTTGTAATCCGGCGGGGGCCGATTGTGATCTACTGAACCTGTCCCTATCTCCTGCCCTCCGACCTCCGGCTTGATCTCTTGCTTGTGGAAGGTTCCTGGCTCAAAGCGATTGGCAGGACTTCTTCCATCCTCTCTACAAAGACAAATTTCAGATCCCGCTTGACTTTTTTGGGGATTTCGACCATGTCTTTCTCATTCTTTTTAGGTATCAGGATGGTCTTTAGACCGGCCCGGTGGGCGGCCAGCACCTTCTCTTTGAACCCTCCGATGGGCAGCACCTTTCCGCGCAGGGTTATCTCACCGGTCATGCCCACTTCGTGGTGCACCGGTCGGCGGGCCAGGGCCGAGATGAGAGCTGTGGCGATGGTGACGCCGGCCGATGGACCATCTTTAGGGATGGCTCCTTCGGGCACATGAACGTGTATGTCCAGCTTGTCGAATTCGTAGTTGGCGATGCCCAGTTCCTTGGCGTGGGAGCGGGCGTAACTGAGGGCAGCCTGGGCTGACTCTTGCATCACTTCGCCCAGTTGGCCGGTCAAAATAAGCCCTCCTTTACCTTCCATCAACGTCACTTCCACGTTGAGAAGGTCGCCGCCGGCTTCGGTCCAGGCGATGCCCGTGGCTACTCCTATCTCATCCTCCTTTTCAGCCAGACCGAAGGTGAACTGAGGTGGCCCCAGGTATTTGACCAGCGATTGGACGGTGACATGGCGGGGGGCTTTTTTCCCCTCGGCTATTCGTCTGGCCACCTTGCGGCAGATGTTGGCAATCTCCCGTTCCAGGTTGCGCACCCCGGCTTCATAGGTGTATTCACGGATGATGTGACGAATGGCTTTTTCCGAGAAGCCGAGCCTCTCTGGGGTGAGGCCGTTCTCCTCCAGTTGCCTGGGGATGAGGAATTTTTTGGCGATGTGGATTTTTTCCTCTTCGATATAGCCAGGGAAATAGATGACTTCCATGCGGTCGCGCAGGGCCGGTGGTACGGGGTCTAGAATGTTGGCCGTGGTGATGAACATGACCTGAGACAGATCATAAGGCACGTCCAGGTAATGGTCAGAGAAGGCGTGGTTCTGCTCGGGGTCCAACACCTCCAGGAGTGCGGCCGAGGGGTCGCCTCGAAAGTCCATGCCCACTTTGTCAATCTCGTCTAGCATGAAGAGAGGGTTGATGGTCTTGGCCCGACGCATGGTCTGGATGATGCGTCCCGGCAGTGCACCAATGTAGGTACGGCGGTGGCCTCTGATCTCTGCTTCGTCGCGGATGCCCCCCAGGCTGACGCGTACAAACTTTCTCCCCAGAGCCTCGGCAATGGACTTGCCCAGCGAGGTTTTACCGGTGCCCGGCGGCCCCACGAAGCACAGGATGGGGCTGCGCATCTTGTCAGCGGCTAGTTTCCGCACGGCGATGTATTCCAGGATGCGCTCCTTCGCTTTTGGAAGGCCGTAGTGCTTGGCATCCAAGATCTCGGCGGCGTGGGCGATGTCCATGTTGTCTTCAGTAGCCTGGGTCCAGGGTAGTTCAACCAGCCAGTCAATGTAGGTGCGGATGATGGGCGCCTCAGGGGCAATAGGAGGCATACCGGCCAATCTGTTGAGCTCTTTCTCGGCCTTCTCGCGCACCTCATCGGGCATCTCCGCGGCCGCGATTTTCTCCCGCAGTTCATTGATCTCCTGGGCTTGGCCATCCATCTCGCCCAGTTCACTCTGAATGACCTTCATCTGCTCTCGCAGGAAATACTCCCGCTGCGTTTTATCCACTTCCTCTTGCACTTTGCTCTGGATGCGGTTTTCCAGCTCCAGGACATCCAACTCCTGAGCAAGGAGGATGCTCAATCGCTGCAGGCGCAGCGTTGGATCAATGGTCTCCAGCATCTCCTGGCGTTTTTCCACATCCAGGTTGAGGATAGAAGTCACCAGGTCGGCCAGCCAGCCGGGCTCATCAATGTTCATGGCTGCGACGTAAGCGTCTTCGGGGAGGTTGCGATTCAACTGCACACATTTCTCGAAGAGAGCCAGGACAGCGCGCATCAGGGCCTCGGTGGGAAGGGACTTTTCAAGGGGCTCGTAAATGGGCTTTACTTCGACCTTGATGTAGGGGTCGGTTTGCACGAACTTGATGATTCTGACGCGCTGCTTACCCTGGCCCAGGATGCTGATGGTGCCATCGGGCATACGCAACGTGCGTCCAATGACTACTTCGGTGCCAACAGTGTACAGGTCTTCGATAGTTGGGTCTTCGATATCAGGCTCTCTCTGAGCCACGACGATGATGGTGCTATCGTCGTCCGTAGCCGCCTCCACCGCTCTGATGGAGCGATCTCGCCCCACAAAGAGGGGCGTCACCATGTGAGGGAAGACGACTGTGTCACGCACGGGCAGCAGGGGATACTCCAACCAATCCGTGCCTTCCATTACTCCATTGTCTATCTCGTCATCCGCGGGGTCTATCAGGATGTCTTCTTTTTCTGCCATTGTCAATTATAACCTCCATCTGTTGAGGTTTGGTAAGTCCGCACGTAAACGTGGGCAAGTGATCGGGTGAGGCATGTTCCCACACAGAAGAGGGAAAATAGGGTGTTTTTTGGGCGGCGGCTTCGCCGCCCAAAAAACCATAAATTTTTCCTCTCCTGCGCCCTCGGAGTGGGGCAGCCTGCCCAACCACGATTGAGTGCAGAGCTACCTTGAGGTTTCATGTCCATCTATAATATACCACATTTTCCCGATTTTTGAAACTCTGACACGGTCACCTGGGGCGAAAACGTTTTGACAAATTGCTTTGGCTAAGGTCGGATTTGCAATCTGACCGGTTCGGCAGACACGAACTGAAGCGAGTCGGCCGCTATGGGCCTGGATTGCAAATCCAGGCCGAGCGGGTAAATCAGGGGTTAAGCTCTACACTCAAAGCCTCCCCGTAGGGTACGAGGCTTTCTCCCTCCGGGCGGTACATTCCGATCTCTATTCGAGCGGTGCCCTCTGGCAAGGCAAAAACGTCGCGCACGGTTTGCCCCACTTCCCACTCAGAAGTGGTCATGTGCAGCACTTCCAGGTCGTCGGCGGGCTTGGTCTGCTGGCCAATGGGCTCCCCGTTATCACCAAAAAAGCGTACAAAGGTGCCATAGTCCTGCTCCAGGGGCTGGCTTGCCTCCCAGTAGAGGTGAAGTTCCTCCCCTCTCACTTCGTAGCCCACCAGAATCACCCCAGGGGCGATGTGCTGGTCAAGGCGATGGGAGGGGATAGGGTCATCAGGCATCACTCGCACGATCTCTTCCGTTTCCTTCGCCAGGCTGATGTCGGCTCTGGTGCGAGTGCTGGCAGAGAGGGGCTGGCGGAGTACGTAAAGGGTGCGGTTAGCGGTCACGGGATAGCGCACAATGGCACTCAGGTGATAGATGCGGCGAGGCCGCCGCCCGGCCAGTATCTCTTCGAGCAGAAGATAGTCGCAACGGCGGCGGAGGTTGATAGGCATAATCTCCAGGTCTGGCCTCACACCTTCCACCGCCTGGCGATACTGCAAGGCGTAGGCCATGCCCCAGTCTACCAGGATGGTGGAATCTCTTTCATAGGGATAGCTGAACATTTCATCAGCAGTCTGGGCTATGGAGCGGCTCAAAGGCGGGATGTCTCTGACTCGGACATCAATCCGGTCCACAGCCAGTTGGTTATAGCCGTTCCAGAGGGACCAGAGCAGAGCAGGCAGGAGTAAAAGGCCTCCGAGGGTCGGCCGGCGGAAAGTTTGCCAGCCGAGGCCAATCCAAACGGCGAAAAGCAGATAGAAGGGCAGGAGAAAGACTTCAACGTCGAAAGCCTGGTAGAACAGACCAAAAAGGGCAGTGCAGAGCCCGGCCACCAGCAGCATAATGACGCAAGGACAGCGGTTGAGACTTCGGAGGTCTGGTCGGTTGGAGCGTAAGGTCAAGCTGGTCATCAGGCCCCAGGCCCCCAGGACGGTAGCCCAACTGTATTGCCGGCCCAGAAGCACAAAGAACTTGCCTATCACGGACAGCGTCGGCCATTCGAACTCGACTCCGAAGCTGGTCCCCAGCAGATTGTCTAGGATCTGGTCGTGGAAGACAGGCGGATACAACTGCCATATCCTGAGAGGAGCGTAGAGGTAGAGCAGAAGAGGCAAAAGTCCCAGTGCGGCTATCTTTAACAATAGCCTGGTATTGGTGAACATCCGCCGCTCAATCAGCCAGACGAAGAGGACCAGAGCAGGCAGGAAAATGATAATCACCCGATGGTGGGTGAGGCTTAGACCGTAGATGAAGGCTGCCAGCAGCAAACTTCTGGCAGATGGTCTGGCCGCTTCCCACTTGAGCAGCAGGTAGAGCACCAGAACGACGAAGAGAGTATTGAGGGTGTACACCTCGGCCACGATGGCCTGCATCCAGAAAGTGGGCGAAAAGGCAAAGAGGACAGCGGCCAACAAAGCGGGGGCATGGCGCGAGGTGAGGTGATGGACGATCAGGTACAGCACCGCCGCCGTCAAAGCTCCCAGTACCGCCGAGAGCAAGTTCATGCGGTAGGCTACGTCGCCGACCACCACTCCATGAGTCCACAGCCAGCCCAGGAGAGTGTAGAGTGGGTAGCCGGTGGGATGGGCGACGCCCAGAATGTAGGGGATGTATTGGAATTCACCCGAATCGCCCCCCAGTACTCCAGGAGCCAGGGTGAGGACGTATACTGTCAGGCACAGCCCAAAGACACCGGCCATCACCCAAAGCTGTGGCCTCTTTCCGGCCAGGCTTTGCCATAGACCCGACAGGTTTGGTAAGTCCTGGCTATTTGCTCCTAGTTTGCTCCTAATGTACCTCATTATCCCGTGCTTGTCCGTCAAAACCTGTCAGGTCTGACAGTGTGTCTGAAAAATGCTCGTAGCGGCGACTTGAGTCGCTAATGGACCGGTGCTCTGCGGCCAAAAACGACTGAAGTCGTTACTACGAGCGCCGCCCCCCGAATTTTCAGACACGCTCTGATTGA
>JAOZOT010000691.1 GCA_029933115.1 Anaerolineae bacterium
CCCGGCATAGCTGTGATCTCACCCCCGCCTGCGACGGGGGCTTCATACCATGGTAGTAACGACTTCAGCCGTTTTTGGCCGCAGAGCACCGGTCGTTAGCGACTCAAGTCGCCACTACGAGCCTTTTTCAGACACGCTGTCAGGCAGCGATTTGACCTGACCGGCAAAGTGTGTCGCTCCCCTCGTTGCTGCCCTATTCTAAGCGAAGGAGTCTCCTGTGTCAAGGCTGACCCTCCCGCAGGTTGCGAACCCTGCAGGAGGGTGAGGCTGCTGCCTTCTGGAGACAGCCGAAGACAATGCCTTCGGCTATCCCTGGTGTTCGACGATCCTGCCCTCGCCCGGCAGCCAGACCGATAAAGCCAATTCACGAAACCAGACTCACAGACAAGGAGTGAACTATGGTGAGCCCCAAGCAACTCATCACCGGCCCTACTTTCGAAGAGATGCTTCATCCAGACAAAATTGACCCTCAAGTCCGCCAACAGGCCCTGGAGGCCAAAGAAAAGGACCCCCTGGACCCTATCAATCTCTACAACATCACTTGGAGGAACGCTGAAGGGAAAATCTACTACGAGGTGCTGCCCCAAGAATTCACCGGCGTCGAGGCCCCTATTGTGTGCCTCTACTCCAAGGACTTTCCCACCGGCAGCCACAAGGTGGGCGCCACCTACTCGGTGCTCATCGAAAAGGAACTTTTTGGCGAGGTGGACCCCAGCAAACACACCTTGATCTGGCCTTCCACCGGCAACTACGGCATCGGTGGAGCCTGGGTGGGCTGTCGCATGAACTTTGACTCCATCGTCATCCTGCCCGAGGAAATGAGCCAAGAGCGGTTCGACCTCGTGCGCAGCTACGGGGCGCGGCTGGTGCTCACCCCCGGCTGCGAAAGCAACGTCAAAGAGATCTACGACAAATGCCGGGAGTTGAAACGAGCCGACCCAGAACGCATCCGCATCCTGAACCAGTTCGAGGTCTTTGGCAACTACCGCTTTCACTATTACGTCACCGGGAATACCATCATCGAACTGGCACGGGAGTTGGAAGAAAAAGGGATTGGGAACGGGAAAGTGGTAGCCTTTGTCTCGGCTATGGGGTCGGCGGGCACTATCGCCGCCGGAGACCGCCTCAAGCAAGAGTGGCCCGAGCACCTGATCATCGGCCTGGAACCCATCCAGTGCCCGACCATCTACTGGAACGGCTACGGCGGCCATGACATCCAAGGCATTGGCGACAAGCACGTCACCTGGATCCACAACGTGATGAACATGGACGCCATCATGTGCATTGACGACATCGAGTGCAAGAAGGGCCTGCAACTGCTGACCGAGGAGGCTGGCTGGAAGACGATGGTAAACCGCTACGGCGTGCCCGAAGAAAGCGTGCAGTTGATGGCCGAGACTTTCGGCATCTCCGGGGTGTGCAACGTATTGGGCGCCATCAAAACGGCCAAATACTACGGCTTTGGCCCCCATGATGTCATCGTCACCGTCCTCACCGACGCTATTGACCGCTATCATTCGGTGATGGAGCAACTGACCGCCACCTACGGCCCCATGGACGAGACCGAGGCTGCGGTGCGATTGGTGAGCATCTTCCACAATCAAAAGCTGGACTGGATCAAAGAAGCGACCCGGGACCTCCGCAACCAGTGGCACAATTTGAAATACTACACCTGGGTGGAGCAGCAGGGGAAGAGCATTGAGGAGCTAAACGCCCAGCGCAACCCTGACTATTGGCTGCGCGAGCAAGAGAAAGTAGCGGAGATTGATGCAGCGATTCGGGCAGCGCGTTCAGATTAAGGGATACT
>JAOZOT010000177.1:0-3046 GCA_029933115.1 Anaerolineae bacterium
GCGGGAGCGGAATGAAAACCACCTCTGTGGCGGATTCACCTGTTGGGCAAGGGGCGACGCACTTTGCTTCTCAGAGTCCGGTGTGGTATAATTGAGGTGAGCAACTACTGGCGAGGAGAGTTGCCATGGTAAAGAAGCACCCAAGGCTCATCCTGCTGGTCATCGTCCTGGCGGTGCTCTGTGCCGTCAGTGCCCTCCAGGGGTGGGCCACCGGCCACGGAGAGGCCACATCAGGCATCACCGAGGTAGCCATCGTCAAAAGCGACAGCCCTACCCCGTCGGACGACGAGGTGGAGGCTATGGTGCGCCAGGCAGTGGCGCTGGCCGGTGGGCTGGAGGACATCATCGAACCCGGCGACACCGTGGTCATCAAGCCCAACCTGGTCTGGGACGCCCTCCCAGAGCACGGCCAGGTGACCGACCCCCGCGTGACCCGCGCCGTGGTCAGGCTGGCCCAGGAGGCCGGGGCAGGCCAGGTGCTCATCGCCGAAGGCTCGGCGGTCTATGTGTCTGGCGAGAACGATCGCTTCCCCACCAAAGCCGCCTTCCACGTCTCTGGCCACGACGGCAACCACGACATGGTGGACGACGTCACCGGCGTCCCCTTGATTGACCTCAACATCAGCGGCGACGACACCGACGCCAAGGACCCGGCTTACGTCACCGCAGTCACCCTGTCCAACGGGTTGATCCGCAGCCAGTACTGGATCCCCAACCCCATCCTCAACACCGACGTCCTCATCGGTGTGCCGGTGCTGAAGAACCACTCCCTCTCCGGGCTGACCCTGGCTTTGAAGAACATGATCGGCATCGCCCCCAACGACATCTACCACGCCCCCGGCAAACCGGTGCTCAAGTCCGAGCTCTCCCACAACCCCGCCGACCTCCCCCGCCACATCGTGGACCTCAACCTGTGCCGCCCGATGGACTTTGTGGTGGTGGACGGTTTGCGTGGGTTGACCGATGGCCCGACGGGGAATCACCTGGCCGACCCGCCCCTGAAACTGGTCATGGCCGGCCGCGACCCGGTGGCCGTGGACACGGTGGGAGCCCTGGTCATCGGCTACGACCCGGCCTCCATCGGCTACCTGCCCCTGGCCCAACAGGCCGGTCTGGGCACGATGGACGTGAGCCACATCCGCGTGCTGGGCCGCCCGGTGGCCGAGGTGCGCCAGGACTTTCCCGTGCCCTACGGCGACCCTCCCGTCGAACGCGCCGAGAGCGAACCGCCGACGGTTCAGATCACCTACCCGGCAGAGGGCGAGACCGTGTCCGGCGTGGTGAACGTTCAGGCCGCAGCCGACGACAACGTCGGTCTGGCCAGGGTCGAGTTCTACCTGGACGACGCCTACCTGGGCCTGGCCGCCAATGCCCCCTACCAACTGGTGCTGGACACCACCCAATACAGCAACGGTCCCCACACTCTGAAGGCCATCGCCTACGACCGGGCCCTGAATCAGGCTGTGTACGAGCGCACTATCAACGTCACCGGCGGCCTGACCCCCACGCCGACCCCCCTGCCCGCCACCTTGACCGTTTCCAGCGTCACTATCCCCTCCTATCCTTACGAAAACTATCTGCAGGACGAATACAACAGCACCTACAACATGACCTTCAAGCGGCTGGATTGGGGGGCTTATGACGGCGCGCCCAAAACGGTCACCGAGCGGACCTTTACCGCGCTGGTCATGGAAAACGAGTATCTGCGACTGACCGTGTTGCCGGAACTGGGAGGGCGCATCTACCAGTGCATCTTCAAACCGACCGGCCACAACCAGTTCTATCAAAACCCCGTCCTCAAGCCCACCCGTTGGGGGCCGCCGGAGCAGGGCTGGTGGCTGGCCGCCGGAGGCATGGAGTGGGGCCTGCCGGTGGAGGAGCACGGCTACGAGACGGCTATGCCCTGGACCTACACCACCGTCACGGCCGGCGACGGGGTGACGGTGACGGTCAGAGACAGCACCGCCGACGACCGCCTGCGGGCCAGGGTGGACATCTACCTGCCCGGCGGCAAGAGCTACTTCGCCGTCAGACCGCGCATCGAGAACCCGACGGACTTTTCCCTCAACTACAAATACTGGACCAACGCTATGCTGGCTCCTGGCGGCACCAACCGGCCGTCGGGCCAACTGGAATTCATCTTGCCGGTGGACCAGGTCACGGTGCACAGCCGCGACAAGCGTTGGGAGGAACTGCCGGGCGAAGATCAGCCCATGAGTTGGCCCGTCTACCACGGCCTCGACCTGAGCATCTACGGCCACTGGCCTCACTACCTGGGCTTCTTCGAGCGACCGGCCGCCCAGAAGGATTTCATGGGGCTTTACGAGCACAGCGTGGGCGAAGGCATGGTGCGGGTCTACCCCAGCACAATAGCCCAGGGGGCCAAGGCTTTCGGCTTTGGCTACGGCAGCGGGGCTCTGTCTCCAGAGCTGTGGACTGACGACAACTCGACTTACGTCGAGCTGCACGGCGGGGTGGCTCCCACCTTTGCCGATAGCGCCTTTCTGGGAGCAGGGGAAAGCATCAGTTGGAGCGAGTTCTGGTATCCGGTGAAGGACATCGGCGGCTTTGTCTACGCCAACCGCGAGGCGGCCCTCAACCTGGAGGTGGAAGGCGGGCAGGCCACCATCGGTGTGGCCACTACCGCCCCTCATAGCGCCAGTCAGGTCTACCTGCGCCGCCGCTCCGATGGGGCGCTGCTCTTCCACGAGGCCATCTCTTATCTGAGTCCGGCCCAACCCTATCGTTCGGCGCCGATAGCTGTGGGTGGGCTGACCCTCGACGACCTCTCTCTGGTCTACGCCGATGCGGCCGGCGAGGTCATCGCCGCTTACCAGTATGCGGGGCCCTCCCCCACCCTCACCCCCACGCCGCCTACGCGCTGGGTAGGTTGGGTGGAGAGCAATACTACCGATCCAACAGGAGGAGGGCCCATTGTGCTGCGCGTCTCGGTGGACGGACTGGTGGGTCTGCCGGTGACCATCCGCTCGTCAGGCGGGTGGAGCACCACCAACTGGACGGGCACCAAGACCGAGTACGGACCCTA
>JAOZOT010000177.1:3146-7105 GCA_029933115.1 Anaerolineae bacterium
CCGGGCGTGGCCGTGGTCAGGTTCGTCGAGCAGCCGGCAGGACCTACCCCAACCCCCACAGCCAGCCCGACGGCTACCCCTACGCCTACCGGCGGGCCAACCGTCGAGCCCACTCTGCCCGCCACACCCTCTCCGACCCCAGAGACAGCCTGGATGGGCTGGGTAGAGAGCAACACCACCGACCCAACCGCCGGTGGGATTGGGGTGCTGCGCGTCTCGGTGGACGGGTTGGTGGGTCTGCCGGTGACTATCCGCTCGTCAACGGGCTGGAGCACCACCAACTGGACGGGCACCAAGACTGAATACGGACCCTACTTCTGCGAGTTTGCGCCTCTCCCTGCGGAGACTTTTACCGTCGTCCCCGAAGGACTGGGCGCGACCGTTCAGGTTACCCTGCGCGGGCCGGGCGTGGCCGTGGTCAGGTTCGCCCGGCGGCCGGTGCCCACGCCGACAGCAACGCCCACTGTCCTCCCCAGCCCCACGCTGCCCACGCCGACGGCCACTCTCACTGCCACCGGCACACCACAACCTACCCCACCCCCGACGGCAACTGCTACTCCTACCACCACGCCGACATCCACCGCTACCCCCACTCCCACGCCGACGGCCACACCCGTCGCCACCGGCACCCCACCGCCCACACCCTCACCGACGGCCACGGCCACACCCACGCCGGAAGAGCGTTGGGTGGGCCGGGTGACCGGCAACACCACCCGGCCGGGGGCAGGCGGCCCGGTGGTGCTGCGGGTCTCTGTGGACGGGTTGATCGGACTGCCGGTGACCGTCACGGCCGACGGCTGGAGCACCACCAACTGGACGGGCACCAAGACCGAGTACGGGCCCTACTTCTGCGAGTTCGCCCCCATGCCGGTGGGGACTCTGACCGTGATCCCCAAAGGTCTGGGCGTCAGTGTACGGGTCTCGATGCGCGGAGCAGGGGTGGCGGTGGTCGAATTCTGGCGTGAGTGAACACGAAGGGCGGCGCGAAGGGGGCGAATGGTAATCATTCAGACCCCCGCAGTTTCTGAAGCTACTGTGCCGTTCGAGACGATGATAGCCAAATCCGGACACAATAATTCACATTGGAGGCAGACGGTGCAATCCTCCGGGCGAGCGACCAGCACAGGATGGCGCCCTTTCTGAAAGGTGGTCTGATCTATCTCCAATACTTTGCGGGGGCAAACGTCAACACAAATGTAGCAGCCCTTGCACCAATCGCGATTTATCTCGATGTTTGGCATTTGCTCGCACCCTTTCCTCGCAATACTTTCTTGAATTCTTCTATCAGAACCGGCACCACCTCGAAGAGGTCACCCACGATGCCATAGTCGGCCACGCTGAAGATGGGGGCATCGGGGTCTTTGTTGATGGCCACGATGTACCGGGCGGTTTTCATCCCGGCCAGGTGCTGGACAGCCCCCGAGATGCCGCAGGCGATGTACAGGCTGGGGGTGACGGTCTTGCCGGTCTGCCCCACCTGATGGCTGTGGTCTATCCAGCCCGCATCCACGGCTGCCCGCGAGGCGCCCACCGCCGCCCCCAGAACGTCAGCCAATTCCTCCAGAAGGCGAAAGTTCTCAGGCCCCTTCAACCCCCGCCCGCCGGAGACAATGATCTCGGCCTCGGCCAGCGAGGGCAAACCCTGCTGCCGGCCAGATTCCTGAATCAGGTCAATGACTCTGGCCCGGATGTCACCGCTCTCCACGGCCAACTTTTCCACCGGAGCCGCCCTTGAGGTGTCGGGCTCCAATGGCACCAGGACGTTGGGGCGCACAGTGGCCATCTGAGGGGTGGTCTTCTCCACCACAGTAGCGATGGCCCGACCGGCGTAGACCGGGCGGGTGATCATGAGCCGCCCCTCAGCAGTGACTTCAAAGGCGGTGCAGTCGGAAGCCAGGCCCAGGCCCAGGCGAGCAGCCACGCGGGGAGCCAGGTCCTTGCCCTGAGTGGTGGCCCCCAGGAGCACCACAGCAGGCTCGGCTTTCTGGATGAGCCGGGCGAGGACGGCAGTGTAGCCCTCACTGCTGTACGCCTCTAGAGAGGGGTCGTCGGCCAGGTACACCCTGGCCGCGCCGTAATGGGCCAGGACGTCGGCCAGGCCGCCCACGCCCGAACCCAGCAGCGCGGCCTCCACCACACCACCCAACCGGGCAGCGATCCTGGTCCCCTCACCCAGCATCTCAAAGGTGACCTTCTTCAGGGTGCCATCCCTGTGTTCAGCGACGACGAGAACATTGTCCGGCATCTCACACCACCTTTGCCTCTTCTCGCAGCAGACGCACCAACTCCCGGCAGGCTTCGACCGGACTCCCCGGTATGATCCGACCGGCGCTTCTCTCCGGAGGCGAGCTGAGGGAGACGATTTCCAGCTTGGCTCCGGCGGCACCGACCACCTTTGGGTCTATGCCCAACTCGGCGGCCGTTTTCCTGTGAATGGGCTTCTTCCGGGCTGCCCTGATGCCTGTAAATGTGGGGTAGCGCGGTTCGTTGAGCCCCTTCTGGGCGGTGATGACCGCCGGCAGAGGGGTCTCCACTACCTCTTTGCCCTCCTCTACCTCCCGCCGGGCTGTGGCTTTGCTTTTGTCGGCGGCCACTTCCAGCCCGGTGACCACTGAGACGTGGGGCAGGTTCAGCATCTCGGCCAGGGCAATGCCGACCTGGGCGTTATCGTGGTCCACGCCCTGCTTGCCGCACAGAATGATGTCGTACTCCAGATCCAGCCTGACGATGGCCTCGGCCAGCGCCTTGGCCGTGGCGTAGGCATCCCCGCCCTGGAAAGCTTCGTCCGCCAGGTGGATAGCCTCGTCGGCCCCCACGGCCAGGGCCTGCATGATGGCTTCTCTGGCCCTCTCCGGCCCCAGGGTCAGCACAGTGACTCGGCCCTCGCCGAACTTCTCCCGCAGGCGCAGGGCCTCTTCAAGGGCATACTCGTCGTAGGGATTGATCACGTACTGGAGCCTTTCCTCGACGACCCGGCCATCCTCGATTTCGATCCGTATTTCGGTGTCGGGAACCTGTTTGATACAGACAATAGAATTCACCCCCACCCCCTTTCAAGCTGGTCGAAAGAAATAAGCCCCGACCAGTCCCAGCAGTTCCTCCAGGTTTGTGCAATGCGTGGGAAAGCGGGGTTCCTCTTCTCGCACGTGGAGGTGCAACCTCGGCTCGAAGAAGGGGTCGGGATGTGGTTCCTCCAGCTTCTCGTAGCGGAAGAAGAACCCGTCGGGGCGTTCGTAGTGGTAGACGTAGGCTATCCTGGTGACAGTGCCATCCCTCTCGATACGCACCTCTTCTCTGAAATTCATGAAAGAGCCATCACGGAAAATCAAGCCTGGCCGCTCTCCTCTCACTTTGGGGGCTCTAATGAGCCCCAAGCTCTTATTTATACGCGTGAACGAGAGAGCGGACCTATCTACTACAATCCCGGACTTGTCAATAATTCTGACAATCAGGTGAAAGTACTCTGAGACTCTCTTCACCCTCACTTATCCAACCCCTGCTGATGGCGAGCTTTTTTGACTTCTAACCAGGCGCTGTAATCAATAGCCCAAGCATTGGTATCGAAGGTATCAGGCATCTCTCCTCTGACGAACTTTTCATAGAACTCTGCTGAGGACATCCCGTAGTCTCGCTCGTAGCTGGCTATCTCTGCATCCAGCTCCTCCCAACTCATCTCGCCTTCCAGCAGTTCCCGGCCATCAGGCCCAGCTAGGCCAAGCCTCTCCTTGAAAAAGCCCAGCCAGGAAGCAAAAAGTTCCCCGAGCCTGGCCAGAAAGCCGTTTCCAATTGCCCTCACCCTGCTCACCTCCTCGTGTCCCTTCACCCTGCCGCTATTCTACCACATTTTGCCCCGAAAGCCAACCCCGTTACACCACCAGGGTCTCCAGATGAGCCAGAATCTGGCGCAGCATCAGGCTCAAGGCTATCACCCACCCGTACCGCCACACCAACCTCACCGG
>JAOZOT010000692.1 GCA_029933115.1 Anaerolineae bacterium
GGGCACGACTTTATGCAATGCCCTGAGGGGCACGACTTTATGCAATACTACACAATGGTGGGTGTTTTCTCTTCAATGCGCTTTCGCCCACCACCTGGCAAGCGTACGCGGTCTACGGGACGACCTTCCAGGTCTTTCTCGAGTTCTCGTAGTCCGCGCCGGATGGTGTCTATGTGAATCCCTGTGATTTGGGAAACCGGCGTCGCCCCTCCGTGTCCCAGTCGCCGGGCTTCCAGGGCTGCATACCATCGGCGCTGTTGCTCGTCTAACCGACTGAAGAAGACATTCATCCGGTGGTGTTCATTACCCGACATCAAGTTAAACACGCGTGGCCCCGGAGGGCAGCCTGAGACAGTTCCCAGGCGCACTACGCCCTAGGTAATCGGAGCAAAGGCCACAATAGTCTGCTATGTAGCAGGCCGGAAGCCCGCCGGGGGCAGTTCAAAGCTCCAACTGAAGTTGATTTTGAATTCATGAAGCCGATCCAGGGCCAAAAGCCTGAAAAACCGGCGCCAACCGATCTGAAAAAGGCTCAAATCACGCCGATCTGCGCGATCTACTTGATGCGTTTCCCCGATTAGAATTAGGTGCGTGCCCAGACCCAAGGTAATGCACGTCGCGATGGCCGGTACCAAGACCAGACGATCGATATGCTCAGGGTCTGTCATGTGGGTGCGTGCTAACCGGAATCCACGAGACTTGTGGTTGCCGAACAGAGTTTCAACCCGGTAACGCATCTCGTAGACCACGTGCGGCCGTTCACTTTCAGGGAGTGTGGAAACCGGGCATAAGACTTCATCTTCACCTTCTGCCCATTGGGTCGTGACGTTCAAGCCGGCGAATTGATGGCTTTGGGTGAAGGTGACATCTGCCCGGTGGCGAACCCGGCCCGGCTGCAGGCCGGCAGCCTGATACGGTGACAGAGTTGAATGCCACTCATCGCTGCCTGCGGTCTTCAACAAATAGCTGCTCTGAAACCTGAGCACGAAGTCCCACTTGACCTGGAGCAGCCAACCAATGACCTTTTCGTTGCTGAATTCCGCGTCACCGAGCACAACCACGCGTCGGTGGTGGCGGAACAGAGGGTAAACCTGCCTCAGCAATGTGCGATGAAGTTCACCCGTGACGTGGCCCTTGTTGCCGCGCACGGTTTTCCAGACAATTGGTAACACCGTACCGTGGTAGGCCAGACCGATCATCAAGGTGCGACACTTCTTCCCGGCCTGGGTACAATCGATGAGCAAGTATGCCGTCTCGTTTCCCAAGCTAGCCTGCATGGCCCACACGAAGGGTTTGAAGAACTCGGCGGTCTCCACGGCAGAATCCGCAACCCAACGTTCGAAGCGCCGCACGATACTCGGCAACAAGATGTTGACCGGCACCCATAGAGCCATTTGCCAAAGTTGCACGTGCCGACCGAGGAATAGCCCTGTCAGCATCATCGCCATCGTCGTAATGAGGTGCTTGGGCATGTGTTGGCCTTTGTAGATGTCGCGCAGAAAACTCTTGAGAAACGAATACAACTCGTAGTTTGTCATCGTGCCTCCAAGATGTCGGGATGGCCAAAGTATGCCGCAAGTTTATTCAATTGGCAAGGTGCTACCAGGGCAGGTTAATCGGTGTTTGGGCTTGAGGCCCATTATGTCGGGTAGTGAACTGTCACCCTTCATCTTGCCAAAAAAGGAGGCCCCTGACAAGTCTATCGGGGTTGTTAAAGTGTCAACCTATTTCTGAACCATCCCGACTATTTCTATGGTTTGACGACCGTTGTAGAAGTCAAACCAGGCCGGCAAGATGAGCGATT
>JAOZOT010000693.1 GCA_029933115.1 Anaerolineae bacterium
GTTGGGAAAGCGCTGCCCAATAGTAGTGATAACGGACAGCACAGCGATTTCAAATCGGGTATAATGAAGCCACAGCAAAAGTATTCAGGATCAATTGGCAGATGATGCTTGCAGGGTTCAATCCCAACCAAATCGAGGATGTCGAAGGGGCTCGTGAGGCCATCCTCCATTTGCTCAATCTGATAGACACACTCAAGGTAGAAAACGACCAACTGCGAGATGCGAACCAACGCCTCCGGGACGAAGTCAATCGGCTCAAAGGCGAGCAGGGCAAGCCAGACATCAAGGCCAAGCGACAGAAGGACGGCAAACGAGCCTCGACCAACTACTCGTCAGAACAGGAACGCCGTCAACCTCGCGAGCGGCGCAAGAAGAGCAAGAACGATAGAATCGAGATAGACCGCGAGCAAGTGTTGGAGGTGGATCGAGACCTTTTGCCCGAGGATGCCGAGTTCAAAGGCTATGAAGAAGTCATTGTCCAGGACATCAAAATCGAGACAGATAACGTGCGTTTCCGCAAAGAGAAGTACTACTCGCCCTCGGAGGGCAAGGCCTACATGGCCGAGTTACCATCCGGCTACGAAGGCCAGTTTGGGCCGGGGGTCAAGGCCTGGACGTTTGTCCTCTACTTCGCCATGAACGTCACAGAAGCCAAGATCGTATCCTTCTTCGAGACGGTGGGCCTTTCCATCTCGTCGGGGAAGGTGTCCGAGATTCTGCTCAAAGACAGCCAGCCCCTACACGCCGAGAAAGCGGAGATTGTGGAAGCGGGCCTGGGCAGTACGCCGTGGCAACAGATCGATGACACCGGGGCGCGGGTAGGCGGTGAAAATTGGTACACCCAGGTTCTGTGCAACCCCTTCTACACGGCTTACACCACCATGCCCCGCAAGGATCGCTTGACGGTGTTGCAGGTCCTACGCGGAGGTCAGGAACTGACGTTTGTTCTGAATGAAGTGGCCTTCGTCTACCTGGAAACATGTGGCCTGTCCCGAGTCAAACAGAAAGCCGTGACCGCTTTGCCCCAAAACCAGACGCTCAGCCGAGTTGAGTTTGAGGCGTTGCTTGACCAGCACTTGCCCGACCTGGGCCCCCAACAGCGGCGATGGATTCTGGAAGCAGCCGCCGTCGCGGCTTATCACGACCAGGACGAGTTTCCCATCGTCGCTTTGCTCTTATGTGACGATGCCGGGCAGTTCAAGCGGCTCACCGAGGCCCTGGCCCTGTGCTGGGTTCATGATGGTCGCCATTACAAGAAGCTTATGCCTGCCATCGACTACCATCGCCAGCTACTGGACGACTTCCTGACCAAGTTCTGGGCATTCTACCGCCAGTTGCTGGCCTATCGGCTGGACCCGACCTCGGCCGCACAGGAACGCTTGACCGCCGAGTTCGACCAACTCTTCTCCACCACCACGGGCTATCAAGCTCTGGACGAGCGCATTGCCAAGACCAAAGCCAAGAAGGAAGACCTCCTCCGTGTCCTGGAACATCCCGAAATCCCGCTCCACAACAACGCTTCCGAGTTGGGGGCACGGTTACGAAAGCCCAAAGAGAACGTCAGCTTTGGCCCCCGTACAACGGAGGGAGCCAAGGTTTGGGATACGGGTCTGACCTTAGTGGCGACCGCTCGCAAACTGGGCGTGAACATCTATGCCTACATCTACGATCGGGTCTCTGCCGCCAATCAAATGCCCAGCTTGGTCAGTTTGATTGAGCAGAATGCGGCGGGTGGGCAACTGGGGGCTTCTTGGCAGCCTGAACCACCATAGACTTTACCCCCCGATTTATTGAGCAGATA
>JAOZOT010000178.1 GCA_029933115.1 Anaerolineae bacterium
CGGTGGAGTAGGAATAGACCTCACCACGCCCTTTGAAGGTGTAGGGCTCGTAGGCTGGCTCCTGGCATTCGGGACAGAGGTCGCGGGGCGGGAAGATTCTGGCTCCGCAGCGCTCGCAGATCTCGCCCACCAGGTTATGTCGTTGTCTCTGCAACCGCCAATGGACTGGAGCTTTCATGGCTTACCCCCAACTTGACCATGCCCATAGCCTGAGGCAACCTCTCCCCGCGGACTTCTAGAGGATGGGTGAAGAGAGGGTGGATTTCGTCATTGTCATTGAAGTCGAAGGCAAAAGGTTCCAGAGCCCACTCGCGACATTCGGGGCAAATGTCACGGGGCGGGAAGAGTATGGCTCCACATTGTTTGCAGATTTCGCCGTTTAGGCTGTAGCGCTGACTCTGCGCTCTCCAGTAGCGTGGGATGTGCATGGTTGAAATTCCTCCTAAAATCTAATAATGAAATGATGGGTTTGAGCAACCTTGGCGAAGGTCTGCGGAACCTTCGTAAGGGTCACGGTGCTTCCAGGATGTGGGTTATCACCGTCCCCCCGGTGCCACCAATGCTCTGGGCCATGCCCAGGCGAGCATTCTTGACTTGGTTGACCCCAGCCTGGCCCCTCAGTTGCTCTACCAGCTCGACTATCTGGTAGATGCCTGTGGCTCCCACCGGATGCCCCCGGGCTTTCAGACCACCCATGGTGCATATAGGAATGCGGCCGTCCAGGGCGATTTCTCCTTCCTGAGCCAGACGCACGCCCTGTCCGCGCTGGGCGAAACCACAAGCTTCCAAGGAAAGGGCAGCGGTGATGGTGAAAGCGTCGTGCACCTCAAAGAGGTCAATGTCCGCCGATCCGACCCCTGCCTGCTGGTAGGCTCTCTGAGCCGACAGATAGGCTGCTTCCAGGAAGAGCGGATCGCGTCTGTCATGGATGGCCAAAGAGTCGGTAGCCACGGCTGAGGCGACGATACGCACTGCGCCCGTGGTGCACCGGTGCGCCCTATCGCCGGGGCAGAGGATCACGGCCGCTGCTCCGTCGGCCAGAGGGGCAGAGTCCATCAGACTGACGGGGTCGGCAATCATAGGGGCTTTCAAGAAAGCCTCCGTGGTGACGGGGCGTGGGAACATGGCATAAGGGTTGCTGGCTGCGTTCCGATGGGCATTGACGGTGAAAAGGGCAAAGTCCTCCCGCTTCACGCCGTGCTCGTACATATAGCGCCGCATCAACAGGGCGTGGAGGGCGGCCGAGGACAGGCCATGCAACGTCTCGTAATCGCTATCCGCGGCCAGAGCGAGGGCCGCACCGGCGGTGGCGCTGCTGACGGCATCGGTCATCTTCTCCACGCCGCAGACGATGACCGTATCCATGAGTCCGCCGGCCACAGCCATATAGCCCAGGCGCAACGCCGCAGCTCCGGAACTATCGGCGGCTTCCACTTTCAGCGCCTCGATGCCGCGCAGCCCGGCAAAGTCGGCGATGAGAGCCGCGATGTGCTCCTGGGCGGAGACTTCACCGGAGAGCATATTGCCCACATAAAGAGCGTCGGCTCTTTCCAGCCCGGCCTCGCTCAGAGCGGCCGATATGGCTTCCGTGGCCAATTGGCGCAAAGATTTGTCCCAGTGTTCACCGACCTTTGTCTGTCCTATTCCAACGATGCTGACGTCACGCAACTACAATGCCTCCCAGAATTCGTTGCCTCGCTGCCTCACTCAGCGCATTTGCAGCTTCTTTCGATAGCGCACATAGGTGGCGTAATCTACCTCTTTGCGGCGGGCAATGTAATCCCGGGTGGAGGGGGCCCGGTCCCGCCTCTCCTCAATGAGGTCCGTGACAACCAAAGAGAAGGCGTCACTGCCGGCGCCGGAGCCATAGGAGACCAGGAGGATTCTGTCGCCTGGCTTGGCTTCGTCCAGGATGGCGGTGAGGCCCAACATGGACGAGCCGGCGTAGGTGTTACCTACTAGCGGCACCAGAAGCCCGACCTTGATCTGTTCGGGGGTGAACCCCAGCTTTTTGGCAGCCTGTTGAGGAAATCTGGTGTTGGGTTGATGAAAGACGGCCGCTGTGTAGTCGGCCGCAGTGTAGCCCAGTTCGTCCATCAGATGCTGGCCCGCAGCCAGCACGTGCTTGAAATAGGCCGGCTCGCCGGTGAAGCGGCTGCCATGCTGGGGGTAGTGCTCGTAGGGCCTGCGGAAAAAGTCCGGCGTGTCCGAAACGTAGGAATAGGTGCCCTCGAAATAGGCCAGGCTCTCTTCTCTGGGGCCGATAACGTAGGCTGCGCCTCCGCACCCGGTGGTGTACTCCAGGGCGTCTCCCGGCCGGCCCTGGGCTGTGTCTGCGCCGATACCCAGGGCGTATTTAGCCATCCCGGAGCCGACGAAACCAATGGCTGCCTGGAGGGTCTCGGTCCCGGCCTTGCAGGCGAACTCGAAATCGGCAGCCTGGACGGCCGGTGTGGCTCCGATGGCCTCAGCCACGACGGTCGAAGTGGGCTTGACGGCGTAAGGGTGCGACTCGCTGCCCACCCAGACGGCTCTTATCTCCTGCGGATTGATGCCGGCTCGTTTCAGGGCGTTGCGCGCCGCTTCGATGGAGATGGTGATCGTGTCCTCGTCCAGAGCGGCGACGGCCTTCTCTTTGATGGGCAAACCTCCTTGCCCCTCTGTCCACACCCTGGCTATCTCCGAGGAGGGCAGCCTATAGCGCGGCACGTAAGCCCCGTAGCCGACGATGCCTACATCTTTGACAGTGTTCATGATAGTCATGGAGTTCTCTACTCGTTGATGAAGCAACCTCGCTTAAAGTGAGACGTGAAACGTGGAGCGTCTTTTGACAAAAAAGGTATTTAGATGTATGATTGAAAACGTCACATCGTGCAGACCCTGAAAAGGAGTGAGCGCTTTGCCCAATCCCGGCAAAAAGTGGGTGGTACGCGACAGATATGGCCACGAGATATACATTACCGAAGAGCGTTGGAGGCATGCTTTGCGGTTTCACCCAGAACTGAGAGGCCATTTGGGCGACGTTTTGGATACACTCAAGACTGGTCGAAGGAGACAAAAGCCACTTACACCCAACGAGTACAAGTATTACAAAAAGTGTGACACTTTGCCTTTGAATTACAACTGTATCGTCGTGGTTGTCGCTTTCACCGAGCGCGAACAACCCGATGGCACCTATATTGCCAACAATTTCGTCAAAACTGCCTGGGGCACATTTGTCCATCGTTTCGAGAGGTGATGACAATGAGTGAAGAGCTTCGTCTTAATGAAATAGACCTGATCTCTGACGACGGTCATACGGTTCACTTCGCCTATGACGCAGAAGGCGACATCCTGGAAGTTGTCTTTGATAATGTTGAGGCGACTTGTGCCATAGAACTTACCGAGGAGATCCTGTTACGTTTTAACCTCGAACATGGCCAAGCGGCCGGCCTCACCATCCTTGATTTCTCGATGCTCGCCAGTCCAACAGAGATGGGTCCTAGGAGTTTCCCCCTCACCGGCTTGGCCGACCTGCCCGATGACCTGCGCCAGACGGTGGTGAAGATCATCACTTCCCCACCGGTGAATCAATTTCTGAAAGTCTCCTACTTTTACCCTTCCCCCGCCGAGCGTCTCCCCATCACCTATGTAGAACGTCCCCCCTCTTTGGCCAAGATTGCCTGACATCTTGCTCTGGCCGGATTGGCCCGTCGGATTGCGGGTCCAGCAGGGGCAATCAAATCTACTGGCGACCGAGGATCTCCCGCGCCCGGTCCAGCCGGACTCGCCGCTCGGCTACCAACTGCCGGGCTACCTTCTCCACCATCTCCCCTGTGGCCCCGGCGGCAATAGCCACCTGACGGGCGTGGAGTTCCATGTGGCCGCGCTGAATGCCCTCAGTGGCCAAAGCTCGGAGCGCGGCCAGGTTCTGGGCCAGTCCCACGGCGGCGATGACCTCAGCCAACTCCCGCGCCGTCTTTACCCCCAGAATTTTCAGCGCCACTTTAGCCGTAGGATGGACCCTGGTCGCCCCGCCCACGATGCCCACAGCCAGGGGCAATTCCAGTGTGCCGACCAGGTTGCCGTCACCGTCTTTCTCCCAGGTTGTCAGAGAAGTGTAGCGACCGGAGCGAGCAGCGTAAGAGTGAGCGCCGGCCTCGACTGCGCGCCAATCGTTGCCGGTGGCAATGACCACGGCGTCAATGCCGTTCATGATGCCCTTGTTGTGGGTGGCCGCCCGATAGGGATCAACGGCCGCCAGAGCGTAAGCCTCGACGATGCGCTCCACCACCAGCGAGCCAGGATACCGACTGAAAGCCAGAGCCTCGGCCGGTAGGACACACTTGGCCCGGGCCAGGCGGCGGTCGGCCAGGTTGGACAGAATCCGCAGCACTACCCGACCGCCGGTGATTTCTTCCACCAATGGAGCCAGGGCTTCGGCCGCTGTATTGAGGGTGTTGGCCCCCATGGCGTCGCGGCAGTCGTAGATGAGGTGAGCTACCAGCATCGGCCCGACGGGGCTCTCTGGGACGACCCGCACCTCCAGGTCGCGGGCTCCACCACCCAGGCTGACGATGAGCGGGTCGGTCTCATTGGCCAAGTCCAGGAGGCGCTGTTTGGCAGCCAGCAACTCAAAACGGGCTGCCCAGGGGTCGGCTATGTCTACCACTTGCATCTGGGCGATCATCAGCGGTTCGGTGCTGCTGGTGCTGAAGCCTCCCCCCTGACGCACCAGTCGGGCGGCAAAGCTGGCTCCAGCTACAACTGATGGCTCTTCAATGGCCATCGGAATCAAGTAGTCACGGCCATTGATAGTAAAGTTGGCGGCGATGCCCAGAGGTAAGGCGTGAGTGCCGACCACATTTTCAATCATCTGATTGGCCTGGGCAGAACTCAGCCCTTCTTTCAGGGCGGCCCGCTCCTCGGCTGTCAGTTCGGCCCATCGTGCTACGATGTCGGCCCGTTCGGCCACGCTCAAATCATAAAAGCCAGGTAGACGCGAGGACTTTGCCATAGTCATTACACACAAAAAAGCCCCAACCTCATAGTTGTAGGCTTGAATCGGTTCTAGTATAACACAGTTTGTCTGTCAAAAACTATCAAGATTTGTGATTTGTGAGGCCTGATTCGTCAGGCGCTCTCCTGTTGTTCCATATTCGCCAGGGTTTTGGCCACCTCCTCGATGGCCACTCTCTGTTTGCGGTAGAGATCCGATTCGCTCATGGCCAACCGGCCGGCGATGTCCCGCACGCGCCGGCCTTGGATGAATTTCATCTCCAGAATGTTGTACAGAATCCACTCCGAGGTGGTCATGCGGCGTTCTCCCTCAGGTTTGAGGGATTCGATGGCTCGGTTCAAAACGGCGCGTAGGGCTTTGGCCGGATTGCCGTCGTTCTCCCGCAAAGCTTCTTCCACGATCTTTAATTTGAGCAAGGGGCTCTCCGTCAGTTTGGGGCCACCCCAGTAGTGGCTGAGAGCGTCTTTGACCCATTGCTGAAAGTCAGGGGCGTAAAGGGGGCTGCTCTCGATGGTCTCCAGCCCCGGCGAGCCGGTATAGCGAACTGTCCCCCGCCAGCGCTGGATCAATTCGATCTCAGGGATGATGCTCCTCAGGACTGTGAAAATCCCCTGCTGGAGGCTTCGGTCCTCCAGGGCCACTTCGGCTTGGTTGATCAAAGCTTCTACAACTTCCTGCTCCTCGGCTGTCAAATCAGGCTCAGGTTCACGTGCTTCCAGGCCAAGGATGCCTACAGTGGCGTCTCCGGCCCTGGTGCGCAGTGGGTAGAGCCAATAGCCGTCACGGACGATAAAACCGCCGCTCGTCGGGGAACTCGATGCTTCTTCCTCAGAGCTCGTTGTTACCGGTCGGACCAGAGCACCCAGGTCGCACGAATCCACGAAATCCTTACAGGCTCTCAGAGAGCCGCAGTGAGCTTCTATCTGAGGCCGCCCTCCGGCCATGACTACCACGAAACCCCTCCGCACCCTGAGTAGTTCGCACAGAGAGGTCAAAACGTTCTCCAGGAACTGTTTGAGGTCAGTGGTGGTCAACAAACGTTTATCCAGTTCTTGAATCCAGGTGATCTCTTCACGGTCCTGAAGGTAGATGAGGCGGTCAATGAAGGGTTTGATCAGGTTAATCACAATCTGCAAAAGCACGATGGTAGTCACCACCGCGAAGACAAGCACTGTATCGCGTGGCAGGCCCAGGAGGCGTTCTGCTTTGGGTATGACCAGCATGATTATGATGACGCAGATGCCGACGAAGGGGCCTCGCAGTAGATAGTGGATGAGGCTGTGTTTGATGACCCGGTCGGGGGTCAGGACGCCGAAGTAGGCCACGCTGTAGGCCATGACCACGATCATGAGAGCTACGCCGAGGTTGCCAAGCAGGACGAGAAACAGGAGTGCGGCGGGGGGGATAAAGTCCGGTCGGCTGGCTATCAGGAGATAAGGGAAGACGCCCAGGCCCGGAGCGGCAAAGGAGATGGCCAGATAGGTCATGCGTCGCCGGGAGACAGAAGTCAAGCAGCGCTGTTTGGCCCAGCGGATATTGGCCGCCCCTCCGATCACAGTGGCGAAGAAATAGATGGCAAACACCCAGAAAAGAGGACCGGCCGTCAGATGGCTCACCTGAGGTGAGTAATAGACCCCGTCTCTCACCAGAACATCGGTGAAGACGGCCATGAGCAGCAGAGCCAGCCCAATGATGTAGCTGATGTAGACAGATATGCGCCTCAGGCGTGAGTTGGCGTTGGTGGTGCGCAGAAGGGCGTCGGAGAAATGCAAGTAGGCGGCCGGGACAAAGGCGATGCCGATCCATTGGAACTTGAGCCAGAAGACGGCCGCTTCAAGAGTTTCCACCTTGGATAGCACTACGTCTCCGGCGTAGACAACGATGACGAAGGTGATCAGGGCGCAGAAGGAGCGGGCCACAGCACTGCGTAAGTTGTGGCTGAAGATGTAGACCAGGAGTGAAAAAGCAGTGATGACGATAGCCGACGAAAGGATTAGATTGGCGAAATTCAGAAAGAGGCCGATGTCGGTGGTAATGGTTTCCAACATATAACGCTCACCTATTGAGAAGAGTCCGC
>JAOZOT010000694.1 GCA_029933115.1 Anaerolineae bacterium
ACCCTGCGGGAGGGTCATTGGCTCGCACCTGCCCCACTGCCAGGAACTTCCATCGCTACAGTTGGAAACGACCTGTGGCCGGCACAATTTTTTGCTGAAAGTTGGTCACGTAAGCAAAAAGCTTTTTTTGCAGATTGCGCCATTCTTTGCTTTCCAATATTTGGCGCATAGTCTCAAGGTCTTCGGTGATCCCTCCGGTGAGAATCTGCGGACCATCTCCAAAGACCGTGTACCAGGCCTCTGTCGGCTGAAACCCCAGCCGCATGACACCAGGGGCCCATTCCTTGACAATGAATTCAAAATAGGCCGCCTCTTGCCCTGGTTTTATATCCCAACTCATAAGCAGCTTAACCATAATAGCCACATGCACATCCTTTCAGGAGACTCACAGCCACGAGCAAATTCCCAGAACTCTGTTAAGAATACCAGATTACAACATTTTTGGCAAGTTGTCGCTAAAGCTTGAGCAATTCTCTGAAACTATCCTCGTCTTTAAAGGGGCCCACTACAGCCAGGTTCAACTTCTCTTGGAGAAAGAGTTTCTGGGCCAGCCGCTGGATGTCCTCTGCGGTAGCGGCCTCGATGCGAGCTATTGCCTCATCCAGGGTCAAGACCTCAGGGCCAAGGATTTCCTGCTGCCCAAACCAGGCTGCGACGCTAAAGGTATCCTCCATTCGCAACATCAACCTTCCCTTGAGGAATTCCTTGGCCTTGGTCAGTTCATCGGCCGAGACTTTTTCTTGACGTAGCTTGTCCCACTCGCCCAGCATGGCTTGGATGGCCGGTTGGATACGAGCAGGGTCCACAGCAGCGTAAATCCCCGCCGCCCCCGTGTCTTGCAAGGCAGCAACGTAGGAATTGACGCTGTAAGCCAGAGCCCGCTTTTCTCGCACCTCCAGGAAAAGCCGCGAACTCATCCCTTCCCCCAGAACAGTGTTCAGAACGCGTAGGTTGAAACGGTCGGGGTGGCCTCGGGCTAAAGCAGGCACGCCAAAACAGAGGTGGGCCTGCTCTGTATCTCTGTAATGCACATGCAAACGCGCCTGGGTCTGGTCATCCCTGGCCGGTTGATAGTGGCTGCCTTCACGTTGTGACCAATCGCCCAGGTAATCAGAGAGCTTTTCTATCACTTCTTCGTGCTCGATATTGCCGGCCAAGCTGATCACACAGTTAGTTGGTCCATAGTGGCGCTCCAAGTGAGCCAAGAGAGCTTCTCTGTCCAGGGCACTAACGCTTTCTTTCGTGCCGATAATGTCCCGCCCCAGGGGGTGATTTGGCCAGACTAGTTGATTTATCAGAACGTGCACCCAATCATCAGGAGCGTCAAAGATCATGTTAATTTCCTCGATAATCACCCGACGCTCTTTTTCGATCTCCTTCGGGTCAAACCTGGCGCGAAGGAGCATGTCCACCAGAACATCTACGGCCACGTCCAGGTGTGGTTGGGCCACTTTGGCCCAGTACATGGTCAGTTCCCGACTGGTGCTGGCGTTGAATACGCCCCCAATCCCCTCGATGGCGATAGCAATGTCCCTAGCTGTAGGCCGCTTCTCCGTGCCTTTGAACAGCATGTGCTCGATGAAGTGAGAAGCTCCTCCCTGTTCATCTGTTTCGTAGCGGGACCCGACGCCCAGGAAAAAGCCGATGCTCACTGAGCGGGTGTGGGGCATGGACGATGTCAAGATGCGCAGGCCATTTTCCAAAACCGTCTTCTGATACATCTTTTATCTCCGTGAGAAATGCTGGCGAGCTATGGCTGGCGTAAAGAGCCAATCGGCCCTGGCTTTAACGCTTA